>JAJRYI010000092.1 GCA_024275815.1 Actinomycetes bacterium
CGCGCGCGACATGAGGACATCCCGGCGATCGCCGCGTACACGCGAGACACCTTCGAGTGGGGCGACTACGTCCCGGACATGATCGAAGAGTGGGTGAACGACACCGAGGGCATGACGATGGTTGCCGTCCTCGACGGTGAGCCGATCGCGGTTGCCAGAACCCTGATGCTCACATCGAACGAGGGATGGGCGCACGGCATCAGAGTCCATCCGGACCATCGAGGAAGCGGCGTCGCTGCCGAACTCGGCGCCCCGCTTCTGAAATGGATCCGCGATGCAGGTGCCCAGGTCGTTCGTCTCCTCGTCGAGGACGACAACACACCCTCGATCCGGCACGTCGAGAAGCTCGGCTTTCGACGCACGGCCAGACTGATGCGTGCATCGCGTTCGGTCGGTGAGGCGTCGGCCAACCCGAAGGGAAACGGCGTGCGACGCGGTCCGTCGTCGCTGCGTGCCAAGCCGGCAAAGGTTCAGGATGCTCCGCTCATCCTCGCGTCCTGGATGTCGTCGGACATCGGGCGTGCGATGAGGGGACTCATCGGTGAGAGGTGGCGGTTCCACACGATGCGCCTTGCCGACGTCGAAGCCGCAGCACGTTGCGGATCTGTGTGGGAGATCGGCAGTTCCTGGGCGATCACAACCGCGGTGGAGCCCGAGTTCCTGGTCGCGATGATCGAGACACGGCCCGACGAAGCGTACGAGGCCATCGGAGCTCTCCTCGACACTGCCAACAACCGTGGCGCCGAGCAGATCAGCATCTGGCTCCCGACCATCGACTGGGTCGTTCAAGCAGCCCGTCGCACCGGCTGTGATGTGAAACCCATGAGCGTGTGGGAGTACCCGCTGTAACAGGGAGATCCATCACCCGTCGGCGGAACCATCAGGGACCCCTCCACTCTCCCGGCGTGAAGTACAAGAAGATGACACGGCCCGGGCGGAGGGGGGAGAACTCCCGGGCCGTGTCACATGTTGTGGGTGGAGGGCTACGGACGAGCGCCCTCTCCCTGGTCGGCACCCCCGATGTACTCATCAGCGATACTCCCAGGTTCGGTGTACTCGTCTGGGATACCAGCAGGATCATCGACGCCACCGGTGTACTCGTCTGCGACACCCGTGTTATCGGTCACTCCAGCTGCGTCTTTCGCGGCGTCGGCGATGTCTTGCCCGTACTCGCTACCTTCGAGCGGGTCACCGTCGAAGATCGTGCCGACGACTGCATCTGCAACATCGCTGGCTTCATCCGGGAGCTCGGGAGCTTGCCGATCGATGACCTGAGCGGGGAGCTCGATGTCACTGGGAGCCGGAATGTCGATCCCGATCTCCTCGGCAACGTTCGAGACCCACTCCTGGGCAGGGTCGGGAAGGTTGTCCGAGACCGCAAGACCACCACCTGCCACAGCAAAGGCTGCTGCAGCGATGGCGAGCTTGCCGAAGACTGTTGATAGGAAGGTCGTGATCATGGTGCGTCGCCTCCATTTCCAACTCAAGGGACGGATCGTTCGACCCGCCGTGACGCGAGATGGAACGCTTTCAGCAACCGACCGTGCTTCGGTCGCCAGAACCCCTGCCAGGTCACTGTCCAACGAAGGTCCCGGGACCGGGACGGTGCGCAACTCGTTCACGAAGACCTCCACAGCTTCAGCGTCTCGAGGAAGTACCTCAGCGTCGGCCAGGGAATCGATCCATGTGTCGAGGTGTCGCTTCGATCGTCTCATCTCACCCAGGTAACCGACGCGACGTCCCAGGAACGTACCCCTCATCTCAGGATTCCTTTGAGTCGGCGGAACGCCCGTCGCTGCAGGGCCTGGACGGCACCCGGCTTCCTGCCCACGATCTCGGCGATCTCGGTGATGCCGAACCCGGCGATGAACCGCAGGAGCACGACCTCTCTTTGAGCGGGTGACAGCTGATCGAGCACCGCCTGTAGCTCTTCATTGCCGAGATTCTCGATCGCAGCATCCTCTGCCGATCTCGCCACGGGGGCGATACGGTCGAGGATCGTCTCGTCGACAGCGTCTGCGGGCTTACGCCTGCGTCGTCGACGCTCGTCGATGATTCGATGACGGGCGATCATGAAGACCCATGAGCGGAACTCAGACTCTCCTCCTGAGAATCCATGGATGCCTCGTGCCACGTGGAGCCATGTCTCGTTCACGAGATCATCTCCGTCCACGCCGACCTGACGACGAACATACCCCCGCAGTGTTGCATCGATGACCTCGATCAACCGCTCCCACGCCCAATCGGCGCCGCTGCACGCAGCGTCCAGCACCGACTGAAAGGGTTCGTCCCTTTGGAGGAGTTCGCAGTCACCGCGCGGCTTCATCTACTCCTATATCGGCATCCCGGTCCGATAGATGAAGTCACGGTCTCTCGAGGATGCCCGATATCAGGTACCGACGACCGTAGGGCGCACCAGGCGGTGGGCCTCAGCCCAGCATTCCGTGGGCCCTCGCGTAGATCTCGATGGGGTGGAGAACCTCGTAGCCACCGTCGAGGTACCTGCGGAGTTGCATCTCACAGCCCGCGTTCGCCGACGCCACGAGATGCACACCTGTTGCCTCGACCTTGGCTGCTTTGGCGACTCCCAGTTGCTCGGCCATGTCCGGGTGATCGACCTGGTACAACCCTGCAGCACCACAGCACATGCCTCCCGGGTCGGCATCGATGACCTCGTACCCGGCTGCTTCGATCACCAGCCGCGGCTCACGGGTGATGTTCTGCCCGTGCTCGAGATGACACGGATCCTGGACCACAACACGCTCACCGTTGCTCGCCAGCATGGGGAGCCTGCCGGCTTCGATCGCTTCGGCAACGATCTCGGTGACATCCTTCGCACTGACTGCGATCCCTTCACCACCGTCGCCGTACCGTCCGTACGCTTTGAGGTGAGCACCACATCCTGCAACGTTCACGACGATCGGGACATCGCCGCTCAACGATGAGATGTTCATATGTGCCATCGAATCGGCGTCCGAGCTGAATCCACTGTGGCTCGCCAGTGCGCCGCAGCAGGTCTGGGTCTCGGGGGCCTCAACGCGATACCCGGCGGCGAGGAGCACCTGGACCGTTGCCGTATGGATCTCGGTGAACCACGTGTCGGCAACGCACCCCGTGAAAAGGATGACACGCTCAGCGTCTTCGGGCCCCCATGCCCCACCTCGAGCAGAGGGAAGCGGCAGGGGAAGCCGGCGAAGACCCGCCGTTGCTCCTCCAACGATCGGAAGTGATCCAAGGACGTCCAGCCGCTGGAGTACGGCCGCTTCGATGGTCGACGCTCGCATCGCAAGCGGACTCCGAAGCGCCCGACCGAGTGCGAGGCGACGGACCGCCTGGTTCGATCGGGGAACCTGAGCAACGGCCTCGGCACGGGCTGCCTCGATGACCTCGCCGTACGGGAGCATCGAGGGGCACGCCGTCTCGCAGGCACGGCACTGGAGGCAGAACGAGGTGATCTCATCGAACCGCTCGTCGACCTCGATGCGACCTTCCGCGACGGCGGTGATCGCCGCAAGACGCCCGCGGGGCGATGCCGTCTCGTCGCCGGTGAGTCTGAAGGTCGGACACACGGGGAGACAGAGGCCGCATGTGACGCATGAGTCGAGGTCGACGGACTTCGGGGGGTGATCGGTGACCCACACCATCACAGGCCTCCGGGAAGGACACCGGGGTTACACACTCCGGCAGGATCGAAGAGGTTCTTCATGCGGCGCTGGATCTCGATCGTGCTCGGGGATGTCCCCCATCGCTGAGCCGATGTGAGATCGGGAGCAGACACGACGAGGGACCCGCCCCGGGTCTCCGACCAGCGGCGCAAGAACCCTACTGCCTCGTCGTCGAACGTGCCGATACCGATGTCTATGACACCGACTCCGTGCTGTGCAACGAACCAATCGGGCTCGAAGCTCTTGACCTCGGAAACGGCGTCGACCACCGATCGAGGTGGAACGTTCAGCGCGATCCGCACCGGTGAGTCGACGGGATCGGGCCACACGAAGCCGTCGACAGCGTCGCCATGAAGTCTGCTCACCTGATCGCGGATCGTTGCAGGGTCACCCTGGAGGTACACCTTCGACCCGGTGTCCATCTCGAGGACGGCGACGGGCCTGTACGTTTCGAGCAACGCCGCCGCGGCATCCTCGACGGTGACGGTCTGCTTTTCGTAGGTGACCGGCCACAGCTTGAAGCACACCGACGTTATGACGCCGAGGGAACCGAGGGAACCGGTTGCAAGCCGTGACAGGTCGTACCCGGTGACGTTCTTGACGAGGCGTCCACCAGCTCGCACGACTTCGCCGTAGCCGGTCACCATCGTGACCTCGAGCACACGGTCGCGGATCGGCCCGTATCCGAGCCTGCGA
>JAJRYI010000093.1 GCA_024275815.1 Actinomycetes bacterium
CATGACCGTTGAACAGGTACCCGGAAACAGCCCGACTGTCGCGAATGTGATGCGGCCGCTCAACGATGCCGCAGGTTGGATGAAGCTCATCGGGACGCTCGGCATCATCTACGGCGTCTTGATGGGATTGACGATCATCGGACTGATCGTGGCCTGGCTCCCTATCTGGATGGGGATCCTGTTGCGCGGAGCCGCTGTGGAATCACAGGCAGCGTACGCATCGGGGGATGAGGTCGCCGCCGTGACGGCGACGAGCAAGCTCCAGACGATCTTCAAGGTTCAGGGAGTCATCGTGCTCATCGGCCTGATCCTGTGGGCCGTGATGATCCTCGTCGTGATGATCGCAGCCTTCACTAGCGGCCTCCAGAGCAGCTAACCCCCTTCATAGGCGTCTGGCGTCCAGAACCGCAACATGTTGCGCTTTCGGACGCCAGACGCCTAGATGGGGTACGCTTGGGGGGCTGGTGACGCCTCGCGGGAGAGCCGGCAGCCGGCGCCGAAGGAGCAACCGCCCCGGGAATCTCTCAGGCACACGGACCGCGAGGACGAGGCACCTCTGGAAAGCAGGGTCTGACCCTCACCGAAGGGGAAAGCCGCCGTGAGGCGGTGAATCTCTCAGGTTCTCCGACAGACGGGGCACGAAGAGTTTTCGCCGTGCCTTGAGGAGCAACCCATGTCAGCAAACCCCCAGCTCGGAGCGTTCGCAACCCGCCACATCGGGCCCCGTGACGACGACGTTGCGGCGATGCTCGAGGCGATCGGTCAGCCATCGCTCGAAGCGTTGATCGATGCCGCCGTGCCCGAGGCGATCCGTTCCCACCGGCTCCCAACGGTCGACGGACCGCTGAGTGAGGTCGATGCGCTTGCCCGTATGCGCAGGGCAGCGGACAAGAACGAAGTGTTCCAGTCGTTCATCGGCATGGGGTACTACGGCACCATCACGCCCGGTGTGATCCAGCGCAACGTTCTCGAGAACCCCGGGTGGTACACCGCCTACACGCCGTACCAGCCGGAGATCTCCCAGGGCAGGCTCGAGGCACTCCTCAACTTCCAGACGGCGGTCACCGATCTGACGGGTCTCGAGATCGCCAACTCCTCCCTCCTCGACGAGGGAACGGCCGCAGCCGAAGCGATGATGCTCATCAAGCGAGTCGGCAAGAACAAGCACACGGCGTTCTTCGTCGACGAGGACTGCCACCCCCAGACCATCGAAGTCCTCACGACCCGGGCGGTCCCGCTCGGGTACGAGATCGTCGTCGGAGATCCTGAGACGGACATCGACCTCTCGGAGGTGTTCGGCGTTCTGCTCCAGTACCCGGGTTCATCCGGGCGGATCCGCGACATCGCTCCGATCATCGACACAGCCCACGCAGCCGGCGTCCTGGTTGCCGTCGCCACCGACCTCCTTGCTTCGACACTGCTCACGCCCGCAGGCGAACTCGGCGCCGATGTCGCCATCGGTTCCTCGCAGCGCTTCGGCGTGCCGATGATGTTCGGAGGGCCACACGCAGCGTTCATGGCCACGCGCGACGCCTACAAGCGCTCGATGCCGGGCCGTCTCGTGGGTGTATCGGTAGATTCGGCAGGCAGAACGGGGCTCCGTCTCACACTCCAGACACGTGAACAGCACATCCGACGGGACAAGGCAACGTCGAACATCTGCACCGCCCAGGTGCTGCTCGCTGTCATGGCCGGGCTCTACGCCACCTACCACGGGCCGGAGGGGATCACGGCGATCGCCGAGCAGGTCAACCGTCACACCAACGAACTCGCTGCACGGCTGCGAGCAGGAGGGCTGACGATCGAGAACGACTCCTGGTTCGACACCCTCACCATCGATGTCGATGATGCAGATGAGGTTCTTGCCAGGGCACGCCGGAGCAAGGTCAATCTCCGCCCGATCGACGCCACGACGGTAGGTGTCTCGGTCGATGAGACGACGACGTACGCCGACATCGATGTGCTGTGTGAGATCTTCGGGGTCGACGACACGCCGGTAGATGACGTCCCTTCGGGTATCCCGAGTGCACTCGAACGCACCTCGACGTTCCTCGAGCACCCCACGTTCCACAAGTACCGTTCCGAGACCGAGATGCTTCGCTACCTCCGTCGGCTCCAGGACAAGGACATCGCCCTCGATCGGTCGATGATCCCGCTCGGGTCCTGCACGATGAAGCTGAACGCCTCTGCCGAGATGGCTCCGATCACCTGGCCGGAGTTCACCGATCTCCACCCGTTCATCCCCCTCGATCAGGCAGCCGGATATCTCGAGATCATCACCGAACTCGAGGAGTGGCTTGCATCGATCACCGGATACGACGCGGTCTCCGTCCAACCGAACTCGGGTGCTCAAGGCGAGTTCGCAGGGCTGTTGACGATCCGCGGGTACCACGAGTCCAACGGTGAAGGCCACCGCAACATCTGCCTCATCCCGTCGTCTGCACACGGAACCAACCCTGCCTCTGCGGTCATGGCAGGGATGAAGGTCGTCGTCGTCAAGAGCGACGACGACGGAAGCATCGACGTTGCCGACCTCGAGGAGAAGGCAGCAGCGAAC
>JAJRYI010000094.1 GCA_024275815.1 Actinomycetes bacterium
ATCCGCGATGAGGAGCTCGGGTTCACACGACAGGGCCATGGCGATCATCACCCGCTGAGCCATCCCACCCGAGAGTTCATGGGGGTACGCCTTGGCTCTCGATTCCGGATCGGGGATACCGACGCTTGCGAGGCTCTCGATGACCTTCTCCTGCTCGACCTCTTTGGTCCATTCTCTGTGGAGCTTGAACACCTCTTTGATCTGAACGCCTGCGCGCTGTACGGGGTTGAGCGCAGAGCCCGGCTGCTGGAAGATCATCGACATGTGCTCGCCGCGAAGGTCTCTCAGCTGTCCCGATGAGAGGTCTTCGAGAAGTTGGCCGTCGAAGGTGATCGTTCCTTCGACGACCTTGCCCGGCTTGGGCACGAGCCCCATGATCGACAGCGACATCACCGATTTACCGCACCCCGACTCGCCGACGATACCGAGGACCTCGCCCCGGTCGACATGGATGTCGACGCCGTCGACGGCTTTGACGACGCCATCGCGCGTGTCGAAGTGGGTCTTGAGGCCCCTGATCTCGAGAAGTCGCTCACCCGATGGGCCATTGGCGTCGGGAGGCACGGTCGTGACCTGAGCGTCGGGTGTGTTCGTCATTTGTTCAGCGAGGGGTCGAGGGCGTCTCTGAGTCCGTCACCCATGAGGTTGAACCCGAGAACGGTGATCATGATCATGAGGCCGGGGAAGAAGACGAGGTGGGGGGACGTAAAGACGTTGTTGCGTTCCGTAGCGAGCATCGTGCCCCACTCGGCAAGGGGTGGCTGCGCGCCGAGTCCAAGGAACGAAAGGCCTGCCGCTTCGAGGATGGCGGTTGCGACGCCGAGCGTCGCGAGCACGACGAGGGGCGTCAACGCGTTCGGGAGCACACGACGCACGACGATCTGACGGCCGGAGGCCCCCAGAGCCAGGGAGGCCGCGACGAAGTCGGTCTCTTTGATCGAGAGAACCTGGGCGCGGGTCACCCTTGCATACGCCGGAATCGAGACGACGGCGATCGCGATGAGGGCGTTCTGCAACCCCGGACCGAGCACAGAGACGATCACGAGAGCGAGAAGAAGCGAGGGAAAGCCGAGGATCACGTCCATGATCCTCATCGTGAGGTTGTCGAACCAACCACCGACGTATCCGGCGATCGCCCCGAAGAAGGTGCCGACGATCAGGGCGATCGTGACCGTGAAGAAGCCGAGTGTGAGGCTGACCCTCGCACCGAAGACGATCCTCGAGAACTCGTCTCGCACGTTGGCGTCGGTACCCAAGATGTGCTGTGGCTGTTCGGGGTCACACCCGAGTGCATGGATGCACGGCTTCTCTCTCGGGCCGACGTCCTCTTTGCCGATGAGGACCTCGTTGGGGTGATACGGCGAGATCAGGGGCGCGAACACGGCCATCAGCACGAGCAGCGTGACGATCCCGAGTCCGACCATCCCGCCCTTGCGTTCCCGAAAGCGCCGCACCGTGAGCCGCCACTGGCTCAGCGGCTTGCCGACGAGCAGGTTGCCCTCCTGGGCCTGCATCTCGAGTTTCTCGATGGTCTTCTTGGATACCATCGGCTACTTCTGCCTGATTCGTGGATCGAGGTACCCGTAGGACAGGTCGACGAGGAGGTTGACGATCACATAGCCGGCGGCGATCACCACCGTGAAGCCTTGCACGACGGCGTAATCCCTCCCGATGATCGCGTCGAAGAGCGCGGTGCCGACACCGGCGAGCCTGAACACGGTCTCGGTGAGGACGGCACCTCCGAGGAGGAGCCCCATCTGGAGACCGATGATCGTGACGACCGGAAGGAGCGAGTTGCGAAGGGCGTGGCGTGCAACGACTCGCCGCTCCTTGGCCCCTTTGGCGCGCGCTGTGCGGATGTAGTCCTTGTTCATCGCCTCGAGGAGAGAACTACGTGTGATGCGGGCGATGATCGCAAGGGGGATCGTTGCAAGGGCGACGGCGGGCAGGATCATGTGCTTGACGAGGTCCCAAAAGACGGTCCACTGCGCGGTGATGAACGTGTTGAAGATGTAGTGGTTTGCGATGTACTCGTGGAACTTCGACCAGAACGACCCCTCGGTCAGATTCCAGTTCCACACCTCGTAGTAGGGGACGGGGAAGACCCCTGCCGATAATCGGCCGCCGGGTGGGAGGGCGAGAGGTGTGCCTTTGAGGACGACGGCAAAGAGATAGGCGAGCATGAGTCCGAGCCAGAAGACCGGCATCGACACCCCGATGTTCGCAAAGGCCATCGTCCCACCGTCGATGATGGTGTTGTGTTTTCTCGCGGCGATGATCCCGAGCGGCACGCCACCTGCGATCGCCAGGAAGAGAGCCGATAGGGCGAGTTCTGTCGTGAGGGGGAGGCGTTCGATGAGGAGTTGGGTCACCGGCCTCGAGAACCGGACAGACTCACCGAGGTTGAACGTGAGGACGTTCTTCATGTAGATGCCGAGCTGGATGTAGATCGGTTCGTTGAGACCGTTGGCTTCGTTGAACTCGAGACACGCCTCTTCGGTGGCACGTTCGCCGAGCATCGAGGTACACGGGTCTCCGGGGATGGCTCGCATCAGGAGGAACACGACGATCATGATCCCGAGAAGAACCGGGATCGCGAGCAGGGTGCGGCGTGTGATGAATGTGAGCATGGATATCTAAGCGGTGAGAGTAGACAAGTGGGGGAGGCCTGAGCCTCCCCCACTTGGTCGAGTTGGTCGCTGGATCAGCCGTCTGCGTTGATCAGGCCGTTCCAGAGATAGTTGTAGTAGTCGAACACTCCGCTGTTGCCGGTGTGCAACGGGCTCGATGCATCGAGTCCTGCGCTGAACGAGGCAACGACGTCGTTGGCGTCGAATGCGGAGCCGTCGTGGAAGACGACACCCTGGCGCAGCGAGCACGTCCATACGGTCAGCTCATCGTTCGGCTCGCACGCCGTGGCGAGCTGCGGCTGCACCTCACCCGTCGGGGTGTAGGAGTACAGCGCCTCGACGACCTGTGCACAGGCACGCAACGATTCACCGTCTGACTCATCGGCGCAGTACAGCGAGATCGGTTCGGCACCCTGGACGAACACGAGCGTGTCCGTGCCGTTGTCCCAGAAGTTGAACATGGATGAACCCCACGGCGGGGCGTAGGCACCCTTGACGTTGGCGGTTGCAGCCCATGAGCTTGCAGCGTGGGCGATCGGGACCATCGGGACGAGTTCCTTGATCGCGTTGTTCGCCTCTTCGTACAGTGGTGCTGCCTCAGTGGCAGACGCCATCTCGGAAGCCGTCTTCAGCGGTTCATAGATCGCTGGATAGGGATCGCCGAACTGCGGGTTCGTCTCCGCGAAGTGGAAGTCGAGGAAGTTCGTCACGTGCGGATAGTCGCCGGTCCAACCGAGGAGGTGGATGCCGTCGAGTTGTCCGGTCGTCGAAGCCTGGATGAACTCTCCGGACTCCATGACGACGACCTCTGCATCGATGTTCAGGTTCGCCTTGAGCTGAGCCTGAATGTCCGCTGCAACGTTGCCGGGAGTCGGCAGGTAGCCGCGGGTCACGTCGCGGTAGTAGATCTTCGTCTTGAACCCGTCGGGGAAGCCAGCATCCGCAAGGAGCTGCTTCGCTGCTGCAGGGTCGAAGTCGTACCACGAGTCACCTTCGCAGCCGTCCTCGACCGTGCACGGTGTGAACTGCGATGCGGTCTCAGAACCCGGTGAGTAGAACGTGTCCACGATCCGCTGACGGTCGATGCCCATGGCAACGGCCTTGCGAACGTCGACGTTGTCCCACGGTGCGAACGTGTTGGTGAAGCCCATGTAGAAGATGTTCGGTTCGGGCTTGTCCAACACGACGAGGTTCGGATCGGCTTCGATGGTCGGGATGTCCTCGACGCCCGGGAAGGTCATTCCGTCGGCGTTCCCGCTCTGGAGCTCGATGAGGCGCCCGGCGCTCTCTGTGGCCCACTTGAGGACGAAGGTCTTTGCTGCGGCTTTCTGGCCGTAGTAGTTGTCGTTGCGGGTGTAGACGACCGAGTCGCCACGGACCCACTCCTGGAGTGCGTACGGACCGGTTCCGATCGGGTTGTCGAGCGGAGATCCACCCGTCGCCTCGAGGTGCTCCTTGGGCTGGATCCCGAAGACGCCGAAGGCGATCTGCGCGAGGAACGCCGGATGCGGTCCACACAGGTTGAACTCGACGGTGTACTCGTCGAGTGCCTTGATCGACTCGACGCGGCCGCCGTAGTCACAACCGCCTGCTTCGAGGCTGTCGCCGACGAAGTCCGGGCTGGGTGCAACTGTGGTGGTTGTGGTTGGCTCTGCCGGGGTTGCTGCTGCCGTCGTTGTGGTCGTGTCACCCGCGCCGGTGTCGGTGGTATCCCCACCGCTCCCCGCACAGGCACTCGCAACGAGAGCGAACGCCAACAGGAGTCCGATCCACACTGCTTTGCGATGCATATTGAGTGGCCTCCATGTAGTTTTCTCGCACACACCGGCCGGATCGACCGACGTGTACTCCCCACGGTAGTCGATTGCTGTGACGCGTACTCCGCGTCTCTGGGATTGGTGGTGAGCGTCGCGAGGTGTTCGATCACGGTCGGCCGGCTGCCATCTACCCGTTGCTAGTGTCGCGGTGAGTCGAGGATCAAGGGAGCGTCGGAATGGCAGGACCGCGGGGCATGCTGAGCATTCAAGACCTGACGGCGATGGTCGAAGAGGGTGCCGTCGACACCGTGATCGTCGCGTTCACCGACCACTACGGCCGGGTGCATGGGAAGCGATCCGACGCCTCGTTCTTCCTCGAGACGATGGTCGAG
>JAJRYI010000095.1 GCA_024275815.1 Actinomycetes bacterium
AGACAACGCCGTTCACTCACCCGGACAGTGGTTCGGCCCCGGGAGCGCCGTGACACCGCTTGTACTTCTTGCCCGACCCGCACGGACAGGGATCGTTCCTGCCGATCTTGTCTCCCTCTCGTTGCACCTGGCGGTGGGAGGACCCGTCACCCTTGGCACTCGACGTGGACATCGCAACCGGCTTCGTCTCTTCGTGACGGTGCGCGACCTCGACGTGGAAGATGTATCGGACCGAGTCTTCCTTCGTTGTGCGCACCAGATCTTCGAAGTACAGATACCCCTCACGCTGGTACTCGACGAGGGGGTCACGCTGGCCCATGGCCCGCAGTCCGATGCCTGAACGCAGATAGTCCATCTCGGCGAGATGCTCTCTCCACTTGTTGTCGATCACCGACAGCACCACGGTCCGCTCGAGAGAACGCATGACCGGCTCGGTCATCTCCACCTCACGTTGTGCGTAGACCTTCTCCGCCTCCTCGACGAAGAGATCGGCGAGCTCGCCGATCGTCACATCTCGAGGGTCGGAGAAGCTGTCCTTGGTGATCTTGGTCGGGTAGATCTCCTTCATGCGCCTGATCAGCTCGTCCCAGTCCCACTCGAACGGGTCGATCTCACCGAAGACATCCATGACGACGTTCTCGACGACCTCGTCGCGCCACTCCGAGATGAGGCCGTGCGTGTCGTCACCCTGAAGGATCTGGTTCCGCCACTTGTAGATGATCGTACGCTGGGTGTTCATCACCTCGTCGTACTTGAGGACGTTCTTTCGGATCTCGAAGTTCTGATCCTCGACCTGGTTCTGTGCCCGCTCGATGGACTTGCTCACCATCTTGGCCTCGATCGGCACATCCGGTGGGATCTTCAACCGGTTCATGATGGATGCGACGCGATCGTTCGCGAACCGTCGCATCAGATCGTCTTCGAGAGAGAGGTAGAACCGGCTCTCACCGGGGTCACCCTGACGTCCCGATCGTCCACGAAGCTGGTTGTCGATACGTCGTGAATCGTGACGCTCGGTACCCAGCACGTAGAGTCCGCCGGCTGCGAGCACCCGCTCACGCTCGTCTGCGGTCTCCTCCTTGAACCTGGCGAGTGCTTCGGCGTACGCCTCTGCGTACTCGGGGTGGGCCGGGGTGAGGTCCATGCGACGCATCTCGTCCTTGGCCAGTTCCTCGGGGTTCCCACCAAGGGCGATGTCGACACCACGGCCGGCCATGTTCGTAGCGACCGTGATCGCTCCGATCTTGCCCGCCTGGGCGATGATGTGCGCCTCCCGCTCGTGCTGCTTGGCGTTGAGGACCTCGAACTGGATCCCGCGGCGTTTCATCATCGAGGCGAGCCGTTCGGATTTCTCGATCGAGACCGTTCCTACGAGAACCGGTTGGCCCTTCTTGTGACGTTCCTCGATGTCGTCGGCAACGGCAGCGAACTTGTGCTCCTCGTCGATGTAGACGAGGTCCGGTTGGTCTATGCGAACGATCGGCCTGTTCGTCGGGATGACGATGACCTCGAGCCCGTAGATCTCGACGAACTCGCCTTCCTCTGTGATCGCTGTACCGGTCATGCCGGAGAGCTTCTCGTACATACGGAAGTAGTTCTGGAGAGTGATCGTCGCCAGCGTCTGGTTCTCTTCCTTGATCGTGACGGACTCCTTGGCCTCGATCGCCTGATGGAGGCCCTCGGAGTAGCGACGGCCTTCGAGGACACGACCCGTGAACTCGTCGACGATCATGACCTGTCCGTTGCGGATGAGGTAGTCGACGTCGCGGTGATACAGCGTCTTTGCCTTCAACGCCACGTCGAGATGATGGATGAAGTCGACGTTCGCAAAGTCGTACATGTTGTCGACCCCGAGCATCTCTTCGACGCGGGTCACACCATCTTCGGTCGTGATGACCTGTCGCTTCTTCTCATCGACCTCGTAGTGGTCGCCCTCCCTCAGGCGGGCGGCGATCTTGGCGAACTCGGTGTACCACTTCCCCGTCTCACCGACACGACCCGAGATGATCA
>JAJRYI010000096.1 GCA_024275815.1 Actinomycetes bacterium
CCTCGATCAGCACATCGGCGTTGACCGTGTCGATGGCGGTGACGACGGTTCCCCCGGAGATGAGTGTCTTCATTGCAAGATCCTCCTGTAGGTGTCAGTCGATGACCGATACCGACTCGGCGATGATGCCGGCAGCGGTGTCGATCTCTTGTTCCGTTACGGTCAACGGGGGCGCGATGCGAAGGACGTTGCCGTACAAGCCGCCCTTGCCGATCAGCAACCCGCGCTTCTTGCACTCCTCGAGCAGGCGGGAAGCACGACCGGCGTCGGGTGCTCCCGTTCCCGGCTCGGCGGTCTCGATACCGAGCATCAGGCCCTTGCCGCGCAACTCGAGGATCCACGGCGAGGCGTCGGTGACCGGTCGCAACGCTTCGAACAGCCTCGAGCCCTGCTTGAGAGCGTTCTCCTGGAGGTCGTTGTCGATCAGGTACTTCAGGTTCGCAAGCGCCCCTGCCGACACCAGCGGTGTGCCGCCGAACGTGGAGATCGAGTTCGCCCCGATGCAGTTCATGATCTCGGGCCGTGCAACGACCCCTCCGATGGACAGACCGTTCCCGATCCCCTTTGCAAAGGTCATGATGTCCGGGGTGATGTCGTGAGCCTGGTACCCCCAGAAGTTCTCACCGGTTCGACCCCAGCCGGTCTGGACCTCGTCGGTGACGAAGAGGATGCCGTACTCGTCGAGCACGTCCTTGAACGCTTTGAAGAACCCGTCCGGAGGTGTTGCGAACCCGCCGACGCCCTGGATCGGCTCTGCGATCATGCAGGCAACGTCTCACGAGGTCATCATGTCCATCACCTGTCGTAGGTCGGCTACGGCAGCTTCGATGAACGCCCCGTCGGACATGTCCTTGTACGGGCTCCTGACCTTGTACGGGCCCTGGACGTAGTGGACGTTCAGCCCCGAGTACCCCGTGGGCGACCACGACCGGTGGCTCGTGAGCGCGATCGCCGTGAAGCTCCGGCCGTGGTAGGAGTTGCGCAGTGCAAGGACCTGATTCGACTTGCGGTACGTGGTTGCAAGCAGCATCGCTGCGTCGTTCGCCTCGGTCCCCGACGGTGTGAAGAACACCCTGGCATCGGGGATGCCGGAAAGCTCGGCGACCATCTCTGCGAGTTCGATCATCGGCTGGTTCAGGTACAGCGTCGAGGTGTGGAGCACCTTGGCCGCCTGTTCGTTGATCGCAGCGGTGACCTCAGGGAGCGAGTAGGCGGTCATGGTCGTGAGGATGCCGGCGAAGAAGTCGAGGTACTCGTTTCCCTCGAGATCCCACACGGTCCTTCCCTCACCCCGGTCGATGGCGATCGGCTCGTCGTAGTACAACGCGAGCCACGACGGCATCACCGCCCTGGTTCTGTCTGTGAGTTCCTTGTGAATGCCCATGGGTCTATCCCTCTGTGAGTGGTACGTAGGTCTCGGGCCTGCGATCCCGGTAGAACGCCCACTGGTTGCGGACTTCCTCGATGAGGTCGAAGTCGAGGTCACGCACGACGAGCTCTGCAGCAGTGTCCGATGCGGTCTCACCGACGAACTGCCCGCGCGGGTTGACGAAGTAGGACGTTCCGTAGAAGTCGTTGTCGCCGAGGTCCTCGACCCCGATGCGGTTGATCGCCCCGACGAAGTACATGTTCGCCACCGCAGACGCCGGCTGTTCGAGCTGCCAGAGATACGCCGAGAGGCCACGGCTGGTCGCCGACGGGTTGAAGACGATCTCGGCACCGTGGAGGCCGAGTGCACGCCACCCTTCGGGGAAGTGCCGGTCGTAACAGATGTACACGCCGACTTTGCCGACTGCCGTGTCGAACACCGGGTAGCCCTGGTTACCGGGACGGAAGTAGAACTTCTCCCAGAACCCGCCGACGTGCGGGATGTGGTGCTTGCGGTACTTGCCGAGGTAGGTGCCGTCTGCATCGATCACAGCGGCCGTGTTGTAGAGGAACCCTGCCATCTCGCGCTCGTACATGGGGAGCACCATCACCATGTTGAGTTCCTTGGCGAGTGCCTGGAAACGTTTCGTGGTCGGCCCGTTGGGGATCTCTTCGGCGTAGCCGTAGTACTCGATGTCCTGCACCTGACAGAAGTACGGGCCGTAGAACAGCTCCTGGAAGCAGATCACCTGTGCCCCGTCCGCTGCGGCCTGTCTGGCGTACTCCTCATGGAGATCGATCATCGATTCCTTGTCGCCGGTCCACTCCGTCTGGAGGATCGCAGCTCTCACAACTCTGCTCATCTGAGGCTCCTTCATCCTTCGACCCGGATCACCGGATCGCTCTTCGAGCGTGCGCACACACTAGAGTGTTTTGCATCAACTTGCACAAAGCAAGGTTCGTACCAGACAAACATGTCGACTCCAACGAAAACCATCGCTGCGGCCATCACGGATCCGACGCCGGATGGGATCGCCCGCGGGATCGGTTCGCTCGTTTCGAGTGATGCGTTGCCTGGTGGAACTCGCCTCCCAACTGTACGCGAACTCGCCGACGCTCTCGACGTATCCCCCACCACCGTCGGGGACGCGTGGCAGATCCTGCGTCGGCACCGGATCATCGACACCGAGGGGCGACGCGGCTCGTTCGTCCGCGATACGTCGAGTGGCCCCACGATCCGCTACTGGCAGGTCCCAACGACCGGGGACGCCATCACGATCGACCTCGGCAGCGGCGTTCCCGACGCCCGGCTGCTTCCGAACCCGCTCCCCGTCATGCAGGACCTCGACGAGTCTCCGGTCGTTGCGTCGTACCTCGAGCCACCGGTCCTCGAAGAGCTCGAAGCCGTCCTGCGAAGTCGATGGCCGTTCCCTCCACAGCGACTCACGATCCTCGACGGGGCCATGGACGCCGTCGACCGCCTCATCCAGGCGACCGTCACCGTCGGCGACAGGGTCGGCATCTCAGACCCGGGTTTCCCTCCCTTGTTCGACATGCTCGACCTGGCAGGTGCAGAGACGATGTCGCTCCCGCTCGACGACGCCGGCTTGATTCCCGAAGCAGTCGACAACGCCGTAGCGGAGGGGATGTCCGTTCTCATCGTCCAGCCACGCGCCCACAATCCAACCGGTGTGTCGATGACACCCCAACGCAGGGACGATCTTGCGTCGATCCTTGCCGACAGAGCGGTGCTGATCATCGAGGACGATCACTCCGGCGCGGTGTCGGGAGTCGGGCTCAACAGCCTCGGGACGGTGATCCCCGACCAGGTCGTCCACGTACGCAGCTTCTCGAAGTCCCACGGTCCGGACTTTCGCCTCGCTGCGGTCGGAGGATGCTCCGCACCGATCTCTCTCGTCGAGCGTCGCAGGATGCTCGGACCGTCGTGGACGAGCAGGCTGCTTCAATCGATCCTCGCCCGGATGCTCACCTCGCCCGAGATCGAGGCCTCGGTTGCCGCCGCCGCCGACATCTACGCGACACGACGCGCCGCCGTCGTGGATCGCCTGGCGTCGTACGGGATCGAGGTCGGTGGAACCCATGGCCTCAACATCTGGCTTCCCGTCAACAGCGAAGCAACCGCCGTGCCGATGCTTGCAGCCCACGGTATCGGCGTCGCCCGGGGCAAACCGTTCCGACTCGAAGCGACCGAAAAGGACCACATCCGGATCACGACCAGTGCTCTAGATACCAGGATCGACAATGTGACAGCACGACTCGCTGAAGCCTCCGCAGGGAGACTCAACGATTCACCCATTCAGAACGGAGGACGAAGATGAACATCGGAGTGATCAAGGAGATCAAGCCGGACGAGCGCCGCGTAGCGATGCTCCCGGGTGCAGCAGCAGATCTCGTACACAGGGGGCACGAGGTCTTCGTGCAGTCCGGAGCCGGCGCCGGCGCCGGGGCACCCGACGCAGCTTTCATCGACGCGGGCGCAACGATGCTCGACTCGGCCCAGGACGTCTTCGACCGTTCGACGCTGATCGTCCACGTCAAGGAACCACAGGCATCAGAGATAGCGATGCTCCGACCAGATCACATCCTCTTCACGTATCTGCATCTCGCTGCCTACCCGAAGGTCGCCGAGGGACTCCTGGCCTCGGGAGCAACGGCCATCGCGTACGAGACCGTCGTGAGGGATGGCACCCTTCCCCTGCTTGCACCGATGAGCCACATCGCGGGCAGGCTCTCGACACAGGTTGGTGCCTTCTACCTCATGGCGCCCAACGGCGGCATGGGAACACTGCTCGGTGGCCACGCCGGCGTGCCCCAGGGTCAGGTCGTCGTGATCGGTGCCGGTGCAGCCGGGCTGAACGCTGCCGATGTCGCTATCGGCCTCGGTGCCCAGGTCACGATCCTCGATGTCAACGTCGACGCACTCGAACGGGTTCATCAGCGCTGGGGCTCACGCATCGTGACCGACTACTCGACGCGCGGCTCGGTTCAGGAGTGGACGGCGAAGGCCGATCTCGTCGTCGGAGCCGTACTCGTCGCTGGCGACCGGGCTCCGATCGTCGTCGACCGCTCCATGCTGGCGAACATGCGTCCCGGCGCGGTGATGGTCGACATCTCCATCGATCAGGGTGGCTGCTTCGAGACGAGCAGGGAGACGACCCATCACGAACCGACCTACGTGGTCGACGACATCGTCCACTACGCCGTCGGGAACATCCCGGGCTCTGTGCCTCACACGTCGTCGCGTGCACTTTCCAACGCCACGCTCCCGTACGTCCATGCACTCGGGGGAGGCATGAAGGACGCGCTCGAGAGACGTCCAGAGCTCATCGAAGGGGTCAACGTCGCTGCCGGCTCGTTGACGAACGAAGCCGTTGCACACGCTCTCGATACTGCCTTCGTCGATCCGAAGACCGCGCTCGGGATCTGAATCGTAAGGGGCACGCTCCACCGATAGTCCGAGCGGCCTATCTAGTCAGCGCTCTCGCGTGCCGATAGTCACTCCAATGGGAGTGAGCGGTACGCGAGACGCGGCCGTGCTGAGGGGAATGGGCGCCACCACGTCGCAGACCCTGGGGCCGGATCGCCGCCGTTCGATCGACGAGGTGGAGAGAGCGCTATGAACCAGATCAATCGTCCCGATGGGATCGCTGTGCGGCCTATGGCCCGCGCATCGGTGAAGGCAGCCATCGTCTTCGTGCTCGCGCTGGCGATCACGTTGACGTCGGTGGCAGCCCCTGTACGGGCTGGAAGCACCGAAGGCCAGACCATCGACAGCGTCCGGGCGACGGTGACCGACACATACAACTACAAGATCGGCCTGCTGTCGGACCTGAAAGCAGGTACGGACAACCCGGAGAAGGTCGCGGTGTACGCCGGCGGTATCGCAGAGCTGACGACACTCCTCACCGGGAGCGTCGCAACCGAGGCCACCATCGACGGACTCTGGGCCCTCAATGAACGGGCCCACGCCATCTACGGCGAGACCGTCAACGCCGCAAAGAACGCCGGCATGACCGATGCAGAGATCCTCGCCGCAGCCAAGGCCAAGGTCGCGGGCAAGATCGACTACAAGATCAAGCTGCTGACCGAGTGGATCGCTGACTGTGACCTCGCCGCAGCCCAGGCGATCGTCGCCGCCGGGATCGCCCAACTGAACGCCCTGCGACCGGAACTCGAAGGCGTGACGACACCCGACGCTGCATGGGCGATCAAAGATCGTGTCTACGCGATATACGGGGCCACGAAGTCCGAGGCAGAGAAGGTGAAGCAGGCGAACGAGGAGGACTGCGACGACAAGAAGGGCGATGAGAAGACCGACGCTGAGAAGGCTGCCGAAGCACTTGCCAAGGCACGGCGAACAACGCTGACGCTCATCGAACGCAAGACCGCCATCTTCAACGCAGCTGCGGCCGCCGCCAAGATCCCGGCAGTCGTCGACGTGTTCGAGAACGCCGCATCCGCCGTCGCCGACCTCGAGTCTGCTGCACGCTCCGCAAAGACCATCAAGGAACTCAAGGCGATCCGGGAGCAGGCGATGGACATCTACGAAGCGGCGAAAGATGATGCCGCTGCCATCACGAACCATGAGCCAGGTGAAGACGACTCAGACGAAGTCGACGACGCCGGACGGGCGATCGAGGAACACCTCAACGGTGTCAGATCGTATGTGATGAACATCGTCGACCGCACAGAGGCATCCGCTGAGGAGAGTCCGGAGACGTATGCAAGCCTCCTCAAGGCGAAGAAGCAGGTCCTTGCTGCCGCCGACGCCGTGCAGGGTGTCGTCGAGTCCGGGAAGCGTCTCGATGACAAGTGGGAGGATCTACGCGACGCACTCACGGAGTTCCGCCGTGCCGTGATCC
>JAJRYI010000097.1 GCA_024275815.1 Actinomycetes bacterium
AAGAAGAACCCGGCACCGTCGATCTCGTTGCCACCTGCGAGCAGGTCACCACCTTGTTCGAGAGCGATGGCGATGGCTGCCTTCGTGTCCTCGATGGAGCGCTGGCTCACCATCGGCCCGATGAGCGTGTCGTCGTCGAGTGGGTCACCGACCTTGATCTGACCGTAGGCTGCGACGAGCCTGGTCGTCAGATCCTCGATCACGTCGGTGTGAACGATCAGCCTGCGCAACGAAGTGCACCGTTGGCCGGTGGTTCCGGCGGCCGAGAACAGGGCGCCACGAACGACCAGGTCCAGATCGGCGTCGTCCATGACGATGATGGCGTTGTTCCCTCCGAGTTCGAGGAGTGACCGTCCGAGGCGTGACGCCACCTTCGTGCCGACCTGCTGGCCCATCCGCACGGACCCCGTTGCCGAGATGAGCGGAAGACGCTTGTCGTCGACCATCGCCGCACCGACCGGATCGACGTCGCCGACAGTGAGGTTGAACACTCCTTCGAAGCCGGTGCCGTCCATCACCTCGTGGCAGATGTTCTGCACGCCAACGGCGGACAGCGGCACGATCGGTGACGGCTTCCAGATCATCGAGTCGCCACAGACGGCAGCGAGGAACGCGTTCCACGACCACACGGCAACGGGGAAGTTGAACGCTGAGATGATCCCGATCGGCCCCAGCGGATGCCACTGCTCGTACATGCGATGACGCGGTCGCTCCGAGGCGATCGTCAGGCCGTAGAGCTGACGGGACAAGCCGACGGCGAAGTCGGCGATGTCGATCATCTCCTGGACCTCGCCCTCACCCTCGGCGCGGATCTTGCCCATCTCCATCGACACCAGCGCGCCGAGCGGCTCCTTGTAGTTGCGTAGTGCATCGCCGATCCTGCGCACGTACTGGCCCCGCTCAGGAGCGGGGACCATGCGCCACTCTTTGAACGCTTCCTGGGAGGCGACAACTGCCGCCTCGTAGTCGTCGGCGTCTGCCTGACGGACGGTTGCGATGGGCTCTTGGGTGGTCGGGTCGATCGACTCGATGGTGGTGCCACCACCGTCCCGCCAACCTGCGGCGTAGGCGCCTGAGGTGACGGAAGAGATGCCGAGTGCGTCGAGCACGTGTTCGCGATTCATGTGGTTCGCTCCTGTGGGGATCGGGTGAGAGTGGGTCCTTGGCGGGATGTCAGCGCGCGGCGATGCACTCGATCTCGACCTGGAACCCTCCGGGCAGCGCTCCGGCCTCGATCGTCGATCGAGCCGGCTTGGCCTCACCAACGTACTCGCCGTACACCTCGTTGACCTTCGGGAAGTCCGCTATATCCGCTAGGAAGATCGTGGTCTTGACGATGTCGTCGTAGCCGAGACCGATGTCCCCGAGGACCGCTCCGATGTTCTTCATCACCCGGTGCGTTTGTGCCTGGACGTCACCCTCGACCGGCTTGCCGGTGGCGGGGTCGATCGAGATCATCCCAGAACAGAAGACGAAACCGTTCGCCTCGGTGAGGATGCTGTACGGGCCGAGCGGGGCCGGACCGTTGGGTGCGTCGTGGATGATCTTGGGCATGGTGAACCTCGATGTTCCTCGGGAGCAGTCGAGATGATTGTATGACGCGGACAGAGGCCAGAGATCAGAGATCAGACGTCCGTCTGATCTCTGGAATCCTGTCGTCTGGTGTCTGTCAGGAGAAGCTGTTTCCGCAGCCGCAGGTACCCGACACGTTGGGGTTCTCGATCGCGAAACCTGCGCCGCCGAGGCCGGAGTCCTTGAAATCGACCACGGCGCCATCGACCATCGTCAGACTCGCGGCGTCGACGACGACCCGCACACCGTCGGTCTCGTTGACCACGTCGGTGGGGTCGAT
>JAJRYI010000009.1 GCA_024275815.1 Actinomycetes bacterium
ATCCCCGGTGCCGGCTGGGTCAACGAACGGCTCATCTACACACACGGTCTCGGCGTGGTCCTCAGCCCCGCCAACGATGTGACGAGTGACGGCTTCCCCGACTTCCTCGTCAAGGACATCCCCCCGGTGAACGTGACCGGCGAACCATCACTCGAGATCGATCAGCCCCGTATCTACTTCGGTGACAGCGCCGAGCGGGACTTCCTGATCGCAGGGTCCAAGGAGGGTGAGGTCGACATCCCCGAAGATGGGACGGACACCACCTCGACGAACTCGTACGACGGCACCGGCGGTGTTCCTCTCGGGAACCTCATCCAGCGCACAGCGTGGGCGTTGCGGTTCGGGGACCTCAACACGCTCATCTCGGGTCAGGTCACGAGCGAGAGCCGGGTGATGATCGCCCGCAACATCAAGGACCGTATCGCCCGGATCGCCCCGTTCCTCTACGCTGACAACGACCCGTACATGGTGATCGCCAACGGCAGGCAGGTCTGGATGATGGACCTGTACACGGTGACGGACGGGTTCCCGTACTCGGAGATGGCGAACACGGCGAGGCTCAACAACACCGCGGAGCTGCCACGACGCTTCAACTACATCCGTAACTCGGTCAAGGCGGTCATCGACGCTTACGACGGGACGATCGACATGTACGTCATCGACCCCGACGATCCCCTCATCCAGACGAACCAGCAGATCTTCCCCGGGTTGTTCAAGCCGATCGCTGATTTCCCTGCCGAACTCGTCAGCCACGTCCGGTACCCCGAGGACCTGTTCCGTATCCAGACCGACGTCTACAAGCTGTATCACATGACCGATCCGGTCGATCTGTTCCAGGTGAACGATCCGTGGCAGATTGCACGGGATCCGTCGAACAGTCCCAAGGCTGCGCTACGGGGCACGTTCGGGACGAGCCCGATGCTTCCGTACTACCTGTTGATGGAGCTCCCTGAAGAGGACCGGTTGTCGTTCCTGTTGATGCAGCCATTCACACCGGCTGCCCGCCCGAACATGGCGTCGTTCGTCGTGGCCAAGTCCGGTCCGCTCGAGGAGTACGGGACCCTGATCGAGTACACGATGCCTGAGGACCGCCAGGTCGACGGTCCCGGCCAGGTCGGTGACTTCATCGAGCAGGATCCAGTGGTGTCCTCCGAGTTCACACTGCTCGGCCAGGTCGGTTCCGATGTGGTCAAGGGCAACATGCTGGTTGTCCCCATCGAGGACTCGCTGCTGTACGTCCAGCCGATCTACCTCGCAGCCGATACCGGAGGGGGCCGTACCGGCATCCCGCAGTTCAAGCGCGTCATCGCGTCGTACAACTCGCGTATCGAGATCGCAGACTCCCTCGACCAGGTCCTCGTCAAGCTCTTCGGCGCAGCCGACGGCACCCCCGCCGACGGCGGTGACGGTGGAGATGGTGGAGACGGCCAGCCACCGCAGGGCACGATCGAACAGCAGGTCGAACGGCTCCTCGCTCAGGCCGAGTTGGCGTTCAACGAGGCCGAGATTGCGCTCCGCCAGGGTGACCTCGCCGAGTACCAGCGTCTCGTCGACCAGGCACGATCCCTGATCGAGGAAGCGAACCGCATCATCGCCGACGCCGCCGCAGCAGCAAGCGGCGAGTCCGCAAGCACCTCCGGCTGACCCCTCTCTGCCGTCCTCCCCTTCAGGGGGGACAAGTGAGTCTTCGAGCGAGCGGGGAGTGCGAGCCTGCGAGCCCGGTTTGGCACACGACTTTGACACGAGCCGCTCCTCACCCGCCCCCCTCGGACGAGGAGCGCCCCGTCTTCACGGAACCTTCACACGAACCCCCCTCGTGGCTTCATCTGCTCTTGGTTCGATATGACCAGTACAGAAAGGAGCCACACCATGTGGAAGAAGATCATCGTCCTGGCAGGCGGAGCGGCCCTCGCCGTCTCGCTCCCGATCGTTGCACTCGCAGCGACCACCCAGGACATCGAGACGAGCGACGTCTCCCCGGCGATCGCCGACGAGGCGCCCTACACAGCCACCTATGTGTACCTCGGCGACGACGTCACCGTGGACCCGGCCACAACCCAGGACCAAGCGCTGGTGCGCCAGCAGCTGAGGGTCCACTCCGAGACCGGGCCGCCTGAGGGGTTCGAGCCGATCCAGCAGCGCCTGCATCAGCAGGACGGGGTAGGCAACCCGGACACCCCGATGGGCTACGGAGCCGCACCCGGCGACGGAACCGGTGAGATGCATCGCGGAGGCAACCCGGATGCACCGAGGGACGGCACCGGTGAGTGCACGAACCCCGACGGTCCGATCGGCACGGGACCGCACGGTCCGGGTACCGGCACCGACGGATAGCTCACCCAGCGGTAGGAAGGGCGTGACCACACTCTCCCGGTCACGCCCTTTCCTACACTTTCCCCATGCGCACCGCAAAGATCCTCATCGTCGACGACGAACCGAAGATCCGCCGGATCGTGTCCTCGTACATGGCCGACGAGGGGTACGACGTCGCCGAAGCCCACGACGGTGAGACCGCCCTCGAACTCTTCGACGCCGACCCGGACCTCGTCATCCTCGACGTTGGACTCCCCGGCATCGATGGCATCGAGGTCCTCCGTCGGCTCCGCACCCGCTCGGACGTCCCGGTCATCCTGCTCACGGCACGTGCCGAGGAGACGGACCGCCTGATCGGCCTATCGGTGGGCGCCGACGACTACGTCACGAAACCCTTCAGCGCCAGGGAACTGGTCCTGCGGGTCAAGGCGATCCTGCGCCGTGCCGCGTCAACACCATCTGAGGACACCGAAGCGATGCGGTTCGACGGCCTCGTCATCGACACGGGTGCCCGCACCGTCGAGGTTGATGGCACCGAACCGGAGTTGACACCCCTCGAGTTCGACCTGCTCATCGCCCTTGCCGGGTCACCGGGACGGGTTCTGACCCGCCGCCAGCTCCTCGACCAGGTGTGGGGGTGGGACTTCTACGGCGATGAGCGTGTCGTGGACGTCCACGTGAGGAACCTACGTGCCAAGATCGGTGACGATGCCACCGATCCCCGTTTCGTTGCCACGGCCCGTGGCGTCGGGTACAAGTTCGTCGGGGAGAGGGCGTGAGCATCTCGAGGAAGCTCTCGACCCGGTTGCTCCTTGCGAACCTCGTCGTCCTCGCAGCCGGC
>JAJRYI010000010.1 GCA_024275815.1 Actinomycetes bacterium
GCCGCTTCTGCAGCCGCTTCTGCAGCCGCTGCAGCCGCTGCGGCTTCCACGCCATCATCCTCGAGGAAGTAGGGTTCCGGTTCGGCCGGTACCGCCTCGGGGGCCTCAACGGACTCCGCGACGGTCTCGGAGGCCTCCTCGAACGACTTCCGGACGCTCTCCACAGCCTCTTCATCGAGGCCCGATGAGGCCGTCTTCACCTCGATGCCGAGGTCACGAGCGCGCTCGAGTACGTCCTTGGACTCCCGTCCAAGTTCTCGAGCCAGTTCATATACACGTACCTTCGCCACCGTTACCTCCGCGCGGTCGTCGCAGTCAGATCACTCCTGGGGATCTGCTGCCTCCTCATTGTCCTGTGTCGACGCATCCGCCGTAGGGGCTGCGTCCTCGAATTCTTCTTCTGGAATCTCGTGGGGCTGCTCATCGGATGTCTCTTGGACATCGTTGGAACTCTCGACGGCTTCATCGCCGTCGGCTTCATCGGAAGCTTCCTCGACCTCGACTTCCTGGGTCGCTCCGTCACCCTCGGCAACGGTCTCGAACTCGACGTCTTCATCGTCCTCGACATCGAGGCCGAGGTCCTGGGACTCCGAGCGGATATCGATGCGGTAGCCGGACAGACGCGCTGCAAGACGTGCGTTCTGGCCTTCCTTGCCGATCGCGAGCGACAGCTGATGGTCGGGTACAATCACGATCGCCGTGTTCTCCTCCTCGTCGATCCTGACGTCTTGAACGCGGGCGGGGCTCAACGCCTCGGCGATGAAACGCGACAGATCGTCGTCCCACTCGACGATGTCGACCTTCTCACCTTTGAGTTCGTTCACGACCTGGCGTACCCGCGATCCGCGTGCTCCAACGCATGCCCCTACGGGGTCGACGTTCGGATCGTTCGATGCGACTGCGATCTTGGTCCTGTGGCCCGCCTCGCGTGCGATCGCCTTGATCTCGATGTCGCCGTCGACGAGTTCTGGGACCTCGAGCTCGAAGAGTGCGCGAATGAACTCGGGGTGACTCCTCGAGACGACGATCTGAGGGCCTTTCCCCTCGGATCGCACTTCGAGGATCCATGCCTTGACACGGTTACCCCGCTCGAGACGCTCATACGGGATCTTCTCAGATCCGGGAAGGATCGCTTCGGCGTCACCGAGGTCCAAGATCGCATAGCGGTGATCGGATTGCTGGACGATACCGGTGATGAGGTCTCCCTCACGCCCATCGTAGAGATCGAAGACCTGCTCACGCTTCGCGTCTCGGAGACGCTTCAGGATCACCTGTTTCGCGGTCGAGGCTGCGATTCGTCCGAAGTCGTCCGGTGTGTCCGCCCACTCGTCGGTGACGTTGCCGTCCTCGTCGAGTTCCTGGCCGTAGACGCAGATCTCACCGGTGTCCGCGTCGATCGTGACACGTGCCTCTTCGGCCGCGCCCGGTGTCCGCTTGTAGGCAGAGACGAGCGCGTTCGCAAGAGCCTCGAGAATCGTGTCTCGTGGGACGCCCTTCTCTCGTTCGAGCATCTCGAGGGCGTCCATCAGATTGTAGTCCATCGTCTCTCCTACGCGTCTTTGCCCGGTCGGGCGCCCTTTTGCCACACGAACACAGTCCGTGCAGAGGACACCTCGTCGTATGTGATTCTTCGTTCGTGGTCGTCGACGATCACCGTGAAACCTGCCTCGTCGGCAGCGATGAGTTCGCCTTCATGAGTCTTGGCGCCATCGACCTCGCGGAAGGTCTTCACCTTCACGGCGTCTCCAATCGACTTGGCGTAGTGCCTCGGCCGTGTGAGCTTGCGCTCGAGGCCCGGCGAGGACACTTCGAGGGTGTAGGAGTTGGGGAACGGGTCGTCTTCGTCGATCAGCCTGCTGATCCCACGGGACAGCTCGGCGATACGATCGACACCGACGGGTTCGTCTGCATCGACCGTGACCCGCACGATCTGCCCACCACCGAGTATCTCGACATCATCGAGTTCGATGCCCTCGGCGGACACATATGGATCTATTCGATCCCACAGTTTCTGAGCGACGCTGCTCACCGTACTCCTAACACGCCAAAGAGAACTCTGCTCAAACAAAGAGGCGGGCCACGGCCCACCCCTAGCAGAGAACTCGGTTCGTCATCCGATTATACCAGCGCGGCCCCGCTCCCGATCCTTTCCGGCGAGAAATCTCCTCAGACGCTCTCAGCGACGAGTCTGGCGATCGTCGAGGCCACGTCACCGAGAGCGACCTCGCTCGATTCCCCCGAACGGCGATCGAGGAGCTCCACGACGCCGTTGCCCAGCCCTCGCGGCCCGACGGTCACTCGCAGCGGTACACCGATCAGCTCAGCGTCGTTGAACTTCACTCCGGGACGCTCGTCCCGATCGTCGAGCAGGACCTCGATGCCGTTCGCCGTCAACTCATCGTGAATCGACTCGCCGGCTTCCATCGTTGCATCGTCGACCCGTACCAGGGTCACGATGACGTGGTAGGGAGCGATCGGCATCGGCCAGATGATCCCCTTGTCGTCATGGTTCGCTTCGACCGACGCCGCCATGTTTCGCTCGACACCGATGCCGTACGAGCCCATGACGATCGGCGCAGTCACCCCGTTCTCGTCGAGTACCGTCACCCCGAGCGAATCGGCGTAGAACGTGCCGAGTTTGAAGATATGACCCACCTCTATCGCTGTGAACACGTCGAGCGGCTCACCACACGTCGAGCAACCCTCACCGGCGACCACCTGGCGTAGGTCACCCCACTCCGAAACGGCGATGTCGCGCTCAACGTCGACCCCGCGCATGTGCTTGTCGTTCTCGTTGGCACCCGTCGTCATACCGGCGCGGTCCCGGAGTGCTTCGTCTGCAACGATGCGCACGTCTTTGACTCCAACCGCACCGAGGCTTCCGGCGTCGGCACCGAGCAACTCGACGATCTCATCGGGCTGGGCCGGCCGAACGTCGGTGGATCCGAGGTGATCCATGAGCTTCTGGTCCTGAACGCTGTGGTCACCGCGCATCAGGATGAGAGCAGGTTCGAGGTCCACCATGTAGACGAGCGTCTTTATCTGTCGGTCCGCCGGGGCACCACCTTCGAACGTCTCGAGGTCGGCGATCGTGCGTACACCGGGCGTGTCGAAGACTTCGAGATCGTGGTCGCCTTCGGGATCGACGACCTTTGCTATCACCGACGAGGCCGTCTCTACGTTCGCTGCGTATCCACATGCGCCACAGTGGGCTACCTCATCCTCCCCCACGGTGCTCGGTGCCATGAACTCGACCGAGTCCTTGCCACCCATTGCACCCGAGGATGCCTTGACGGCTATCGTCTCCATCCCGAGACGGTCGAAGATGCGCGTGTATGCCTCGAAGTGGCGGTCGAACTGCACGTCGAGACCATCGAAGTCGATGTCGAACGTGTAGGAGTCCTTCATCGTGAACTCCCGCACACGTAGCAACCCCGACTTCGGTCGTGCCTCGTCCCTGAACTTCGTCTGGATGTGGTACCAGAGTTGAGGGAGTTGCTTGTACGAGGTGAGCTCTCTGGCGAGCGTTGCGAAGATCTCCTCATGTGTGGGGCCGAGAACGACAGGGGATCCCTTGATGTCCTCGAAGGTCATCATGATGTCCTTCATCGTCTCAGCACGGCCGGTCCGCTCCCATATCTCCATGGGGTGCAACTGAGGGAGGAGGAACTCCTGGCCACCGATCGCATCGATCTCCTCGCGGATCACGTCCATGACCTTGTCCCTGACACGTTGCCCGAGCGGCAGCATGGAGTACACACCCGACATCAGCTGACGGATATACCCCGCCCGCACTAGCAGCTTGTGGCTCACCGCCTCAGAGTCTGCGGGATCGTCGCGAAGAGTTGGGATGAATGCCTGGGACCAGCGCACGATGCTCCTGGAGGTCGAATGGCGCGAGCTTAGCGGTGGATCAGGACGAGCCTTCTGCGTCGGCTACATCCTTGACTGCTCGCCGTCGTTCCTCGGAACGGTTGGCGTCGCCTCGCATCGAGATCAGCTCGAGTCGTTCCTCGGCAGCGAGGTCCGCTGCCGTGACATCAGCTGCCGCGAGGCGTGCCTCGGCACCTTGTTCGTCGAGCAACCTCGCTTCCTCGACGAGGGCGTCGACCATCTCTGCCTCGGGAACGACACGCACCACCTCACCCTTGATGAACAGATGACCTCTGCCGCGCCCCGCTGCCAGGCCGAGATCGGCCTCGCGGGCTTCCCCCGGGCCGTTGACGACACACCCCATGACGGCCACCTGGATCGGTAGCCCCAACTCTTCGAGGCGTTCGTTGGCCTCGGATGCGACCTTGATGACGTCGACCTCTGCGCGTCCACACGATGGGCACGCGATCAGGTCCAGCGTCGAACGCTCACGCAGGCCGAGGTACTCGAGGAGAGCACGACCAGCCTTGGCCTCCTCGACCGGGTCTGCGGTGAGTGAGAAACGGATCGTGTCTCCGATGCCCTCGTTGAGAAGCGTCGAGATACCCGCCACGGACTTGATCAGCCCGCCCGGCGGTGGACCGGCCTCGGTCACGCCGAGGTGCAGCGGGTAGTCGGTGGTGTCCGCGAGGAGCCGGTACGACTCGACCATGAGCCGAACGTTCGAGTGCTTCACTGAGATCTTGATGTCGGAGAAACCGACCTCCTCGAGGTATCTGGCCTCCTGCATTGCAGAGGCAACCAGTGCCCCGGGAACCGGGCCGCCGTACGTGTCGAGCAGGTCCTTGTCGAGTGAGCCTGCGTTGACGCCTATCCGGATCGGGATTCCCGCCTGTCCGGCGGCGGTGGCGACCTCTTTGATGTGGTCCTCGTCGCGGATGTTCCCCGGGTTCAGGCGCAAAGCCGAGACACCGGCCTCGATCGCTGCGAGGGCCAGGCGGTACTGGAAGTGGATGTCTGCGATGATCGGGACCGGCGAGCGCGGCATCATCTCTGCGATTCCCTGGGCAGCTTCGACGGTGTTGCACGTGACGCGTACGA
>JAJRYI010000098.1 GCA_024275815.1 Actinomycetes bacterium
CGGGCACGGCTCGGATCGTACCCCCACGCACTTCGTCACTCCTATGCAACACACCTCCTCGAGAACGGTGCAGATCTTCGTTCGGTGCAGGATCTTCTCGGACATACCGAGCTGGCGACGACGCAGATATACACTGCGGTGACACGAAGGCACATGACCGAGACGTACGAAAGAAGTCATCCACGTGCATGAGAAGGGCGATCAGGAGCTGGCCGATCTATGGCAGCACTACAAGGCGACCGGCGATGAGACTGCCAGAGAAGGCCTCATCCTGCACTACGCCCCTCTGGTGAAGTTCGTCGCGGGTCGTGTTGGATCCGGCCTTCCCAAGAACGTGGACCAGTCCGATCTGGTGTCGTTCGGCACGTTCGGACTCATCGACGCCGTCGACAAGTTCGAGCCCGAGAGAGGGTTCAAGTTCGAGACGTATGCGGTGAATCGGATCAAGGGGGCGATCCTCGACGAACTGCGTGCCCTCGACTGGGTTCCCCGCTCGGTTCGTGCGCGAGCCCGCGAGATCCAGCGGACCATGGCCGAACTCGAACACAGGCTGCAGCGCACACCCACCGAAGATGAGGTCTCCGAAGCGATGGAGATCTCTGTCTCGACGCTCCGGGACCAGTTGGGGGAGATCGCGAACCTGGGGTTCGTCGCTCTCGACGAACTGTTGAACCCGTCGGAGAGGGACTCGGGGGCGATGGGCGAGGTGATCGCGGACAAAGAGGCGATCGATCCGTCGGGGAGTTTCGAGAAGGAAGAGACGCGCTACATGCTTGCCGACTCCATCAACCGGCTTCCCGACCGGGAACGTCTCGTGTTGACCTTGTACTACTACGAAGGCCTGACACTCGCCGAGATCGGAGCGGTCCTCAACGTGACCGAGTCGCGCATCTGCCAGATCCACACGAAAGCCGTGATGAGCCTTCGCAACAGGTTCATCGAACCGGCCTACCGCTGACTCGAGATACCCGTTGTCTGCGGGTACACTTGGGGTATCAAACACGCTCACCGCAATCCCGTGTGGTGCGCCCGCGTAAGCAGGCGTTCGGGGCTCGAAGGGTGGGCGGAAGAACGAACCCGAAACAAGGAGTAACAACATGGCAGTCATCGCCATGCGCCAGCTTCTCGAAGCAGGCGTCCACTTTGGTCATCAGACCGCCCGATGGAACCCGAAGATGCGTCCCTTCATCTTCTCGGAGCGCAACGGGATCCACATCCTCGACCTGAGGCAAACGCTCGAAGCGACCGAAGAGGCCTACAAGGTCGTCCATGACATCGCCGCTTCTGGCGGCTCCGTCCTGTTCGTCGGTACGAAGAAGCAGGCTCAGGCTGCCATCGAGGAGTCGGCGATGCGTGCAGGCCAGCCCTACGTCAACCACCGCTGGCTCGGTGGCATGCTCACCAACTTCCAGACGATCCACAAGCGGATTCTCTACATGCGTGAGCTCGAGCAGATGGAGACCAGCGGTGAGATGGATTCCCTCCCGAAGAAGGAGCGCATCCGTCTGCGTCGTGAACTCGTGAAGTTGCAGGCCGTGCTCGGAGGCGTCCGTGACCTTCGCAAGGTTCCCGAAGCCGTCTTCATCATCGATGTCAACGCGGAGCACATCGCCGTAGCCGAGGCGAACCGTCTAAACATCCCCGTAATAGCGCTCGTTGATACGAACTGTGACCCCGATCTCGTGGACTACGTGATCCCGGGCAACGATGACGCCATTCGTGCTGCGTATCTTCTCGCAGGAGCGATCGCCGACGGGTGCATCGCCGGTGCCGAACTTGCCCAAGCGAAGCGCAAGGACGCTGCACAAGACAGAGCCGCCGCGGAGAAGGCTGTCGAAGCCGCTGCCGGCGCAACGATCAAGGAGTAGGACCGTGGCTGATTTCACGGCAAAGGATGTCCAGGCTCTGCGCCGGTCGACCGGTGCGGGGATGATGGACGCAAAGAAGGCTCTCGAGGCGACAGCCGGGGACATGGACAAGGCAAAGGACTACCTGCGGGAGAAGGGTCTCGCCGCAGCAGCCAAGCGTGCCGACCGAGCCCAGGGCGAGGGCGCCGTCGGGGTCTATCTGCATCATCAGGCTGGTCGTCCCGTCATCGGCGTGCTCATCGGACTCGCATCTGAGACCGATTTCGTGGCCAAGGGCGAGGAGTTCCTCACAACAGCGAATGACATAGCGATGCATGCAGCCGCTGCCCGTCCGCTGTGGGTCACGCGCGACGACGTCCCCCAAGACGTCCTGGAGAAAGAACGGGAACTCATCGCGGCCCAGGCCCGGAACGAAGGGAAGCCCGACGCCATCATCGAAAAGATCGTTGAAGGCCGGATCAACTACTTCTACAAGGACAACGTGCTGCTCGACCAGGTGTTCGTGCGTACCGAGCGATTCGAAGGTACTGTCGGCGAGATGGTCCAGGCGCTCGCAGTGAGGATGGGAGAGAACATCTCCATCGTGTCGATGGCGAGGGTCGAAGTCGGGGAAGGCTGAACGCATGACGAAACGCCGGGTCGTTCTGAAGCTATCGGGATCTGCCTTTGCGAAGGCTGATCTCGGGTACGGGATCGATCCGGCGACCGTCGATTCGGTCGCAGGCGAGATCGCCGAGGTTGCCGAGGAGGGCTACGAGATCGCCATTGTTGTCGGTGGTGGCAACATCTTTCGTGGGATCTCAGATACCGCTGGTGAGATGGACCGGGCAAGTGCCGACTACATGGGCATGCTCGCCACCGTCATCAACGCGGTTGCCTTGAGAGACGCGCTCGAACGTGCCGGTGCACAGTGTCGAGTCCAGACAGCTATCACGATCCAGGAGGTTGCAGAGCCCTACATACGGCTCCGCGCAGTCCGTCACCTCGAGAAGGGCAGGGTCGTGATCTTCGCTGCAGGAACCGGGAATCCGTTCTTCACCACGGACACAGCAGCAGCGCTGCGAGCAGCAGAGATCGGCGCCGATGCCGTTCTCATGGCCAAGCGTGACGTCGACGGTGTCTACACCGCCGACCCGGCAACGGACCCCGATGCCGTGCTCCTCGAGGATCTCGACTACATGCACGCCATCTCAGAGCAACTCGGGGTCATGGACACCACTGCGATTACGATGTGCATGGAAAACGATCTGCCGATCAGAGTGTTCAACATGGCTGTGCCCGGCAACATCGGTCGAGCGGTTCGTGGTGAATCGATCGGGACCCTGGTAGACGCGCGGAGGCAAAAGTGATCAACGAGCTGCTCAGACAAGCCGGCGACAAGATGGACCACGCCGTCGAACACACGATCTACGAGTTCGGGTCTGTACGCACGGGGCGCGCGAACCCCGGATTGCTTCAACGGGTCACCGTCGACTACTACGGGACGCAGACGCCGCTTCAGCAACTCGCGAACTTCTCCGTTCCCGATGCTCGAATGCTTGTCGTCCAGCCGTATGACAAGAGTGCGATCACGGCGATGGAACGTGCCATCCAGGCAGCAGATCTCGGTCTCAACCCGTCCAATGACGGCAACGTCATCCGGCTCGCTTTCCCCTCGCTCACCGAGGAACGCAGACGCGAGCTGATCAAGGTCGTTCACCGTCTCGCTGAAGACGGGCGAATCGCGATCAGGAACGTACGGCGTCACTCCAAGGACCAGATCGAAGCTGAGGATGTGTCCGAGGACGACATCCGTCGTGCTGAGAAGGAGCTTCAGACCTTGACGGATGAACACATCGCTGCGATCGATGATGCGCTCGCGCGTAAGGAAGAGGAACTGCTTGAGGTGTGATCTTCCAACGAGGGCAGGATCTGTAGGTGCTGCTGTCGCGGGTGGACATCAAGTAGCGTGCAGTGAACATGGCTGAAGACGACACGACATCTGACTCCGGCGGGTTCGACGACTGGTTGGACGAAAAGCCCGGACCACCCACGGATCCGTATGCGAGCCTTACCGAGGACGACCCAGAGGACGAGATCGCCGACTGGGTCGCCTTCACCGAAGGGCGCGATACGCCGGCTGTCGAATCATCGCCCGAGTCACTCTCAGATGAGGAACTGGCACAACTCCCGACCGAGGAGATGGATCTCTCCGACTTGCCGGTCGCTCCCGAGGCCGGGTCGCAGGGTGCCCCGGATGATGACGACGAGACATCAGAGATCCAGCTGCTTCACCTCGAGGAAACCGGGGATGAAGAAGAGGAGGATCTCGCCGAGGACGACCTGACTGAGGAACTCGAAACCATCGATGAGGTTGCCGAGACTTTCCAAGACGAAGATGCCATCACCGATGAGCTCCCCTCGGTCCCCGATGTTCCCCACGATGACATCGAGATCCCTGTATACGACGAAGACGAGGAGCCCGACGACACGGGCGAACTCGACATCATCCCCATCGCCCCGTATGGCGGATTCACCCAATCGCCACCAGATGACGACCGAGGCGTCGACACCCAGGCGGAAGGTGATGATCGGTCCGCCGGCGTTGCGCCGGAAGCCGTGGTGGCTGGTGGTGTATCTGGGGCTCAGACACAAGCCCGGGAGCTGTTCGACATCTCCGAGGACGACTACCTCGGAACAGCAACACGTGAGCACACCGATCTCGCTGAGTTGATCGCCCTTGCCGAAGAGGAGGACACAGCTCAGGTTGCCGTCTCGGCTCCCATTCCCGGCCTCGCAGAGACCATCGTGGGGTTCGATGACGTGGTGGAGGCGGAGGGGATGACGAGGGCACGGACCCGGCGCTCGGGAGACCTCGTCGCCAGGGTCCTGACCGCTCTGGTCCTGATCCTCGCCCTCGGAGCCTCTCTCGTGTGGCAGCCTGCACTCGTCGCGTTCGCGACCGGCGTGTTCGTCATCGGTGCCGGCGAGTTCTACACATCGCTCGTGCGTTCCGGCCGCAAGCCGATCGCCCTCTTCGGTTTCATCGGCATCATCGGTGCATCTCTGGGAGCGTACTTGTGGGACGTGGTCGCTATCCCGACGGGGTTTTTCATCGCAGGCACGCTGCTGCTGCTGTTCTACGCGGTTGTGCCCGGCAAGAAGGACCCGATGGCCAACCTCGCTCTGACCATCACGGTCATGGTGTGGGCGGGGCTCGGGGCGTTCGCCATGCCGATCGTTGCCGGCGAGTCGTACAGGGTGCTCGTACTGGGCGTCGTCGTCACCGTTGCAGCGATGGATATCGCTCAGTACTTCTTCGGCAGGATGCTCGGGCGGACACAGCTCTCGCCGTGGGTATCTCCGAAGAAGACGATTGAAGGTCTCGTCGCCGGTGTCATCGTCGCCCTCGTCGTTGGAGCTGCGTTGAGTTTCGTCGAGCCGTTCGAACTCATATCCGGGATGCTCCTCGGCGTCGTCGTTGCCATCCTGGCCCCCCTCGGCGACCTCGCCATGTCGGCGGCCAAACGTTCCCTCGGACTCAAAGACATGGGTTCGGTCCTTCCGGGACACGGAGGGTTCCTCGACCGCATCGATGGCCTGCTGTTCGTGATACCTGCAGCCTGGGCCCTGTTCCTCTGGGCAGGTTTGCTCTGAACTCCCTCGTCGTCCTTGGTGCCACCGGATCGATCGGCAGTCAGACGCTCGACGTGGCACAGCAACTCGAGATACCTGTCGTCGCCGTTGCGGCGAGGAGCGCCTCAGACGCACTTTTCGAAGTGGCGGAGCGGTTTCAAGACGCCGTCGTCTGTGTCACTGAACCGGGGGAACACGCCGACGTGCTTCGTTCCGAACTCGGCGAACGTGCACGTCTCGGACCCGGTGCGATCACAGAAGTGGCAGCGACCCCGGGAA
>JAJRYI010000099.1 GCA_024275815.1 Actinomycetes bacterium
GGTTGCAACGTTCGTCGGCGAACCGGTCGAGTGGCTGATCGCAACGACCTCGTTGCGGATCTTCTCGTACTTCTCCTGATGCTGCTCGACGTTGTAGTTGGTGTCCTCGATGATCGTCTCGATGGTCCAGCCATCGATGCCCCCTGAGGCGTTGAGGAGGTCCCAGTACACGGTCTGTGCATCAGCGATGTCCGTCGTCAACGCAGCAAACAGGCCGGTCAGGTCGGCAAGCATGCCGATCGTGATGACCTTGTTCTCAACGTCGACGCCGATGTCTGCCTTCATCTCAGGAGCCATGTCACCGGCCATCGTCGTCGTTGCCGTATCACCGGCGGTCGTCGTCGTTGCCGTATCACCGGCGGTCGTCGTCGTTGCCGTATCACCGGCGGTGGTCGTCGTGTCTTCGCCGCCGCTGCTACTGCAAGCTGCGGCAACAAGCGCTACGACCAACACGAGGACGATCAAGCTCAATCGCTTTCTCATCTGTGCTCTCCTTCTATGTTTCTTCTTGCTTGTGTATCTCCGGCATCCCGACGATGCCAGATGGGAGTGGGTGAACTCAGTAGGTGAACGGCCAGCCCTTCCAGTAGTTTCTCACACGGATCCAGATGCCGTACAACCCGAGCGGTTCGGCGATCAGAAACACGATGATGAGAACACCGAAGAGCATCGCGTTGAACTGGAAAATACTCAACCCCGGACCGGCCGCATCGAGCGAGATGATGCCGATGAAGTCGTCGGGGGAACTGCGGATGACGAGCTTCCCGAGCCAGGAGAAGATCCCGCCTTCCTCTGACTGCACGGCAAGGAAGTGCGTGGCGTTCTCGACCACCCTCGGAGAGAGCATTACGAAGAAGGTTCCCATGAGGGTTCCGGCAACGGTCCCTGCGCCACCGATCAGGATGATGGCGACGAACTCGACCGCAAGGAGGATGTCCCACGACTCGGGGATCAACTGGCCGACGAAAGCGCCGAGGAGCGCCCCTGCCAACCCCGCGTAGAACGACGAGATGGCGAACGCCTGCGTCTTGCCCTTGTACTCGTTGACACCCATCACCTCAGCAGCGATATCACGGTCACGAATCGCTGCCCAGGATCGCCCGGTCCGGGTGCGCATCAGGTTCTTTGCGATGATTGCGAACACGATCACGAAGAACGCCAGGAGGAAGTACGTCTTGGCTTCACCCGTCATCTCCTCGATGTGCACCCACGGCAGGATGTTGATCGGCCGCAGCCACCACCACAGCGGCCCGTCGGTCGTGAAGGAGACGATCGGGTCCATACCACGCCAGAGAGCCAGCTCGAGCTTGGGCCACTTCCTCCCGATACCGGGAGTCCCTGTGATGCTGTTGAGGTTGCGCCACAGGTGCAGACCGATGAACACCAACCCGAGCGTCGCGAAAGCCAGATACAGACCGCGGACACGCACACCGAGTGGTGCCACAGCGATCCCTACGAGTGCGGCTACGACGCCTGCAGCCGGCAGCCAGATCCATATCGGGAGTCCGAGGCCCCAGGTGGTCTTCCCGGCTTCGGCACCGAGCACTACGGCTGTGTAGGCACCGATAGCCATGAAGAATGAGTGGCCGAGTGAGACCTGGCCGGCAACACCGGTCAGCAGGTTCAAGCCGAGCGCGGCGATGGCGAAGATCAGGGTCCTGTTGATGAGGATGAGCCAGCTATCGGAAGCGAAGAAACCTGCGAACGGCAACGCCGCGAGCGGCAGGAGAATTCCGATGAAGATGAGCAGGCCCATCGAGATCTTCTTCGTCGTCGTGGGGAAGAACCCCATCTCGGAGGAGTACTTGGTATAGAGATTTGGTCGGCCTCTCATACTCTGCGAATCTCCTCGGTCCCGAACAGGCCGTAGGGTTTCACAAGCAGGACGACCATCATCAGGACCCACGGCACGATGCCGGAGAACCCGAGGCCGAGCCACGAGACGGAGCCGAGGTAGGTGCCTGCGAACACCTCAGCGACACCAACGAGCAGTCCACCCAGGATCGCCCCTGCGACCGAGTCGAGGCCCCCGATGATCACCGCAGGGAACGCCCTGAAAGCGATGAAAGCCGTCATCGGGCCGACACCGGCAGCTCGAGGTGCCACCGACGAGAAGATGCCGCCGATCGCCGCGAGGGCTGCACCGATCGCCCATGCAATCGAGAACACCTTGCCGACCGAGATGCCCTGAGCCATGGCCGCTTCCTGGTCGAACGCGGTCGCTCGCATGGCGATACCCATACGGGATCGGAAGAAGACGAACATCAAGAGCATCACCGCAAGGAGAACACCGACGGTGATCATCTGTGTGTAGGACACCCGCAGCGGGCCGATGACCCACAGGTCGGGTCCCCACGGATCGCCGAGGCCCTTCGTTCCGTTGTCGACGAAGTCGTTCGTGAAGGTGCGGATGATGAGGTCGAGTCCGAGGGTGATCATCGCGACCGAGAACAAGGGCTCCCCGATCATCGGTCTGATCGTGATCCGTTCGATGATCATCCCGATCACAGCTGTGAACGCGATGGCGATCAACGCCGAGAGTGACCACTGGATCCACTGCGGGGTGGATCCCATCCACTTGCCGGGGATGTTGAGCACGGTTGCGAAGTAGACCACGAAGTACGCACCGAGCGCAGCGATCGCCCCATGGGCGAAGTTCACGACCTGGGTTGCTTTGAACACGATGACGAATCCAAGGGCGAGCACTGCGTAGATCGCACCGAGCGCAATACCCGACGAAAGGGCGTTCACGAACTTCTCGATGGGTGTCTGGCCTGCAGCGGCCTGAGCGAAGATCAGGACATCGATCATGAGTACATCGATTCGACGAGGTCCCCGAACATATCTTCCATCGCGCTGCGTTTGAGTTTCTGGGTAGCCGTGAGCTCACCGTCCTCGTGGTCGAGTTCCTTGGGAATCATCCGGAACTTCTTGATCTGCTCGACACGTGCGAACTTGTCGTTGGTCTCATTGACGATGCCCTGGATCAGTTCAACCACCTCTGGCTTCTCGGCGAGATCTCTGTATGTCGTGTACGGCAGCTGTCTGCGCAGTGCCCAGTCCCCGACGACGTCGTACTCGATCGCGATCAACGCCGTGAGGTACTTGCGGCCGTCACCGATGACCATCGCCTCTTTGATGTAGGGGGACGTCTTGAGGCTGTTCTCGATCTCAGACGGCGAGATGTTCTTGCCGCCCGACGTGATGATGATGTGCTTGATACGGTCGACGATCTTGACGTGCGTACCATCGACCCAGACACCCACGTCACCGGTCCGGAGCCACCCGTCCTCGGTGAAGGTCTCCTCAGTGGCCTCGGGCTTGTTGAGATACCCTCTGAAGTTCCCATCGTGCTTCGTCTGGATCTCCCCGGTCTCCTCATCGATACGTAGCCCGATGTTCGGGTACGGCTCACCCACCGTGCCGAGCTTGACACGATGATGGAAGTTCAACGTCGCGACCGCAGCGTTCTCCGTCATCCCGTACAACTCGTACATGGGGATCCCGAGACCCATGAAGAACTCAAGTACCTCGGGTGCGATCGGGGCTGCACCGGTCCCCGCCCATCGGCAGTGTCGCAGGCCGATCCTCTCCTGGAGGGCACGCAGGACCAACGGGTAGGCGATCCAGTACGCAAGGCGACTCCGCATCGTGAAGTCCCCGCCGTGTGCAGCCCTGTCCCGCCCGATGAAAGCGGCGAGTTTCAGACCGACGGCGTTGACGGACCGCTTGAAGAACGTGGCGTCGTTGAGCTTGATGTGGACCGTGGCGTGGATCTTCTCCCAGATCCTCGGCACTGCGAAGAACAGTGTCGGCTGGACCTCGCGCAGGTTCACCTGGACGGTCTCGATCGACTCGGCGAAGTTGAGCACCACACCGTTGCCACACATCGTCCACGTCGAGAAGATGCGCTCGGCGACGTGACCGAGTGGAAGGTAGGTGAGCACCATGTCCGACGGGGAGGGCAGTTTACCGTCGCCGGTGCGGCCCTCCGCGTTGATGATCCGTTCGATCGCAAAGTTCGCGTTCGAGTTGTCGAGCATCGCCCCCTTGGGCGGCCCGGTGGTTCCCGACGTATAGACGAGCGTCATGATGTCGTCGGGCTGGGCCTCTGCCATGAGCGCCTCGACGGCACCGGGGTTCTCTTCACGGTGCTTCCTGCCCATCTCGAGGAAGTCGTCCCAGAACAACAGACGGTCATCGGTGTACGTTCGCAGCCCCCGAGGTTCCACGAAGATGATCTTGCGAACCTTCGGGAAGGCATCTGGATCGGCGAGGGTGATCTTGTCGACCTGTTCCTGATCCTCTTCCATGTGGACTCGCGCACCCGAGTCGTTCAACAGGTACTTGACCTCGGCCGACGGGTTCGTCGGGTAGAGGCCCGTACTGACGCCGCGTATCGACACGGCTGCAAGGTCGAGCACCACCCA
>JAJRYI010000100.1 GCA_024275815.1 Actinomycetes bacterium
GTGTCGCTGCGTCGCGGACACCCCAGGCATCGCCGACCCTCGGTACCAGCTCGAGGACCTCGTTCCCCGATGGGTCCGCCCGGTACAGCCGTCCCTCGGAACCGTCACACGACTGCCATGCGAGGATCGTCATTCCGGAGGCGTCGGCCTCGACGAAGCGGTGACTGCTCGTCCCTCCGAGCGGCGTCGTCGAACCATCGGTGGCGAGTTCCCGAACCTCGGCAGCGCCGCAGTCGCCGGTCCATTGGACGATCGTCTGGGACGGAAGTCGCCACGCATCGACGAATCCGAAGTCAACGACCTGCACTGGTCCCGGTGGGATCATCGTCAGTGTGTCACCTGCGGTGCCGTCGGTCTCGAGGATCCAGAGTTGGGAGTAGAAGTCGTGACCGAACGCTGGCCCGTCGCCGAGACACGATGCGAGGAACGAATCGGCGCTCCACCAACGCACCGGCGTGCATGTGCGGCCCATCGGGATCCAGAGATCTCTCACGAACGTTCCATCGTTGCCGACGAGTTCGATGCCGCTTGCAGTCTTGATCAGCGCGAAGGTGCCGTCGAAGCCGTAGAGCCACTCGAGTCCGTTCCGCATGTCGTCGGGCGTTGACTGTTCCCCCAGCACGGCAAGCCTGGCTCCGGACCGATTCCGCCGCTCGACTCGCTGGGTGACACCGTCATCGGTGAGGACGACGAGGTTCTTCCCTGTGGGCGAGGTGAAAGCGATCGGTGGGGATCCGTAGTAGTCGGTCGGCAGTGGCACGGTTCCAGTTTCGACACCGGTACGGAGATCGACGATGGCCGCTCGTGCATCGGCGCGAAGAAGCAGTGCCGTATCCCCGGTACCTGCCCAATCGGCGATCGCGTAGGGACCTCCCATCGGCCATGAGGCGACCTCGTACCGTGTCCCGTCCGGATCGACGAGGTACAGGACGGTCGGTGCTGCCGTCAGCATCGAGGCATCGCGCGCCTCGTACAAGGCGAGGGTCCAGCGGGGTCCCACAGCGTTCCAGTCGACGAGATCACCGCTGAGGGCGCCGGGGAGGTTGGGGTGTTCAGTGACGGTCCTGGGTGCGACTGTCGTCGTTGTGGTTGGGGCAGGGGTGGTCGTTGTGGCGAGTGTTGTCGTCGAAGGTGGCTCCTGCGCGTCGGTGGTTGTCGTGGTCGCAGGAATCGACGTGGTGGTCGACAGAATCGTCGACGTGGTCTCTTGCGGCACGGTCGAGTCGCCCGTCGTAGCAGTGCACGCTGCCAGAAGGAGACTCCAGGTAACGATCAGAACCATTGAGCGAGACATGGCAACCCTCTTCCTCTGGTTCCAAGATATCCGAGGGACGTGAAACAGAACAGGGCCAAACGTCAGGAGCATCCTCGCGTTCTGTGGGCTCCCGCCGTCATATGGACGGTCTGGAACCCTGGGTATGGGCGATGGTGTGGTGGGTCTACCTGGATTTGAACCTGAGGCGCCGCGTCGGTGGGGGCTGGCGGTGTGCGGTACCGGCGTGTTGTGCCGATCTCGCGCGGTGACTGGTCCGGGTTTCGGTGAGGTGTTGCGCGGGGTCGCAGCTTGTGGATCGTGATGGTGTGGTGGGCCTACCTGGATTTGAACCAGGGACCTCATCCTTATCAGGGATGA
>JAJRYI010000101.1 GCA_024275815.1 Actinomycetes bacterium
ACAGCCCGGTCCACCCTCCCGGACCGGGCTGTTGCGCGTCCACGATCAGTCCTGCGACAAAGCCGCTTTCAGGACGCCAACGGCACGGTCGAGGTCGTCTCGTTCGACCTCGACCGAGACGCTGTACTTGCCGAGAAGGCCGGGGTCGGTGATCACCACGGCGGGGATACCGGCCTCGGTGAGGGCGTCCCACGCCGTTTCCGCCTGTTCTCTGGTTTCGAATAGGCCCGCAGATGCGGACTCGCCAAGGATCGACATCAGCCGTCTGCTCCTCCTGTGAAGTTCCATGATGCCAGACGCATCGATGGCGCGTGGATCATCGCAGGCCCGAACTCCGAGTCGGCGAAACGATCATCGTTCCCGATACCCCCAACGTTCCCCGGCCCGAGCGCCGCGACGAAGGACTGTGTGAAGCGCATGTTGGTCACGGCAACGGTGATCTGGCCATTCTCGATCATGAACGTACCATTTCGGGTCAGTCCGGTGACGACGAGGGACTTGGGGTCGAGCACCCTGCAGTAGTTGAAGGTCGCGACGTAGATACCACGATCCACCGAAGCGATGAGATCCTCGGGCGACTCGGTGCCTCCACCAACGAACATGTTCATGCCGAAGGATCCGAACACGTCGCCACCGGGCACCGCGTGACCCGTCGAGACGACACCGGCCTTGGCAGCGGTACGCCGGGAGTGCAGGAGCGAGACGGTCTCGCCGCCACGCACGAGATCGACCCTGCCCTTCGGCGTCCCCTCCACGTCGAAGGCCACGTTGAGCGCCCGGGGATCGGTCGCGTCGTCCCAGATGTCTATCGACGCATCGAACTGGCTCTCACCGAGTTCGACGAACGACATCCCCTCCTGTGCGACCTTTGCGTTGAAGCCGTAGGCGTCGAGGAACACGGCGATCGTCGCAACACACTCGGGCGACAGCACCACCTCGTACTCCCCCGGCTTCACGTCGTACGCGCCAACAGAGTCCCGTGCCCGCTGCGCGGCGAGTGTCCCGACTTCTCCAGCGTCGATCGACCCGAGCGCCACCGCTGTGGCGTGCCCCGATCCTGCCGACGTCGGCGTCCGATGGATGCCGTCGACGATCGCTGTCGTGTACCGGCCCCCTGCCGTGCGACCCTGCGTGTTGGCGTAGGCAAGCCCGTGAACTTCGGTCTGGCAGTAGCCGGCTGCCACCAGCCCTTCGCCTGCATCGACGAACGACTTGACGGCCCCGGCACGGTCCATGGGGTCGGCACGTGCCGTCGCCTCGTCCCAATGCTCGACATCGGGTTGGGCGACCGGCCCTCCAAGGCCGGGCCACTCATCGTCGACCGGTTGTTGCGCTGCGGTCCCAAGCGTCGCATCGACGAACGCAACGAGCGCATCGGGCGACGTTGCGGTCGTAGACGAGCTCGACACCCGACCGTCGAGGGCGACACGCAACGAGACCTCGGCCGTGTCCTCGGACACGTTCTGGTGGATGAAGGAGTTCGCGAACCTCGTGAGGGCCGACGTCCCGACGTCGGCGTTCACCTCGGCGTCTGCACGGTCACCGACGATGTCGAGCACGGTATCGACGAGCCGTTGCTGTGCGGTCATCCCCTCACCCCCACACGAACGTTGGCGAAGCGGGCCGGCGACGCGCTGTGCCCGGTGTGTGCCACCTGGACCGGCTGGCCCTTCCCGCAGTTCGGCGTGCCCCAATGCACCATCTCGGACGCACCTGCCAGACGGTCGAG
>JAJRYI010000102.1 GCA_024275815.1 Actinomycetes bacterium
GCCCGGTACCTCATCGGTGACGGCCCGTTCGCGGTGCTACTCGCCGACGAGTTGATCATCTCGGATCCCCCCGCCCTCGGCGACATGATCGAAGTCCACAAGGAGTACGGGGGCAACGTCGTGCTCGTCGACGAGGTCCCCCCGGAGAAGACCAGCAGCTACGGGATCGTCGAGGTGGGAGCCGGGGCCGATGCGGTGATCGAGGTCACCGGCATGGTCGAGAAGCCGGAGCCTCAAGATGCTCCGTCCGATCTCGCGATCATCGGTCGCTACGTCCTCGACCCGACCACCATGGAGACCCTCGGCAGCACCGCTCGGGGAGCAGGTGGCGAGATCCAACTGACCGATGCTCTCCTGGCCTCTATCGAATCACACCCGTTCCATGCGGTTCGCATGAACGGACAGCGGTACGACTGTGGCTCGAAACTCGGCTTCATCGAGGCCACGTTGAACCTCGCTCTGGGCAGAGACGATCTCGGACCAGACGTACAGCGCATGATCAACGCTCTTGCTGAGACACCGAACCGATAAGCTCCCCCTCGCGCATCCATCGAACTGCCAAGGACCACTGTGACACGACTCGAGCAACTCCACGATGCCGGCCAATCGGTCTGGTACGACTTCATCCGCAGAGACATGCTCACGGGGCCGGGACTGTCCGACCTCGTCGAGGACGGCATTCGCGGCGTGACGAGCAACCCTTCGATCTTCGAGAAGGCGATCGCCGGTTCGGATCTCTACGACGAGCAACTGGCTGCACTTGGTGGTCTCGATCCGCAGACAGCCTTCGAGACCCTCGCCGTCGCCGATATCCAGCACGCTGCCGACATCCTCGCCGGAGTCTTCGATTCTTCGGGAGGTCACGACGGCTACGTGAGCCTGGAGGTGTCCCCCCGGCTCGCACACGACACTGCCGCCACGATCGCCGACGCTATGCGACTCTGGAACGTCGTGGACCGACCCAACCTCATGGTGAAAGTGCCCGCCACGAAGGCAGGGATCCCCGCCATTGAGGAACTCACAGCAGCGGGGATCAACGTCAACGCGACGCTGATGTTCTCCCTCGAACACTACGAGGACGTCGCGACGGCCTACGTCAGGGGTGCCGAGCGAGCCACCGATCCGTCCACGCTTGCCTCCGTTGCCTCCTTCTTCGTGTCCCGCGTCGACTCTGCGACCGACGCAGCGCTCGAGAACGTCGGCACCGGGGACGCCCTCAGGCTCCGCGGCAAGGCGGCAGTCGCCAACGCGAAGCTCGCCTATCGTCGCTACGGAGAGATCTTCGACGGCCCACAGTTCACTTCGTTACGAGCCCGCGGCACACGACCGCAACGTGTCCTGTGGGCTTCGACGTCGACGAAGAATCCGAGCTACAGCGATGTCATGTACATCGAGGAGCTCATCGGGAGGAACACGGTGAACACGGCACCTCCCGACACGATCGAGGCGTTCCTCGATCATGGAACCGTGCGACCGGATTCGCTGTGCGAGCACGTCGATGAAGCACAGACTCTGATCACCTCACTCCCCGACGTCGGCGTCGACTTCGATGCGATCACCTCCGATCTACAGGTCGCCGGTGTTGCATCGTTCTCAGCTGCCTTCGACACGCTGCTGGCAGCAATCGTGGCGAAACAACCGGGGAAGCTCGTGTGACGCCTCGACTCGAGTCACGCACGATCTCTGACGAGGTACTCGCCGAGGCGGCGCGCTGGGAAAGAGATGGGCTCATGCGCCGTGTCTGGAATGCTGACCCAACGGTGTGGGGCGAGCCGGGCACACCGGAACTGGCAGACCGCCTCGGGTGGCTGACACTTCCGTCTACGTCACGCGACCTCGTTCCGATCATCGGCGATCTCGCGGCAGAGGCGCACGGCTCAGCGATCCGCGACATCGTCCTGTGTGGCATGGGTGGCTCGTCCCTCGCTCCAGAAGTGTTCGCCGACTCGCTACTCGGGACCGGCCCGAAGCTCACCGTCCTCGACTCGACACACCCCGACGCCGTCGCCGCGGTCGACGAGGCGACGTCTCCCGACACGACCTGGTACGTGATCTCCTCCAAATCCGGGTCCACCCTCGAGACACTCTCGCTCTTCCACTGGTTCTGGTCGAGGGTTTCACGCGAGGTCTCGTCACCGGGAAGTCACTTCATCGCTATCACAGACCCCGGGTCACTGCTCGCCGACCTGGCTATCGAGCGCAACTTCAGAACCGTCGTCGGTGCCGACCCGGACGTCGGGGGACGGTACTCGGCACTGACCGCCTTCGGTCTCGTTCCCGCGGGACTCACCGGTGCCGATCCCGCCGCAATGCTCGATGCCGCGGCAGATGCCGCAGCGGTATGCGGGCCCGACGTCGACCTCCTCGAGAACCCGGCGTTCGTGCTGGGTGCAACGATGGCGACGAAGGCTCTCTCGGGCATCGACAAGGTACAGATGGTTGCCGGCGGTTCGCTCACGTCCTTCCCGCTGTGGGCCGAACAGCTCATCGCCGAGTCCACGGGAAAGGACGGCAAAGGCATCGTCCCCATCGACGGGGGTCCTTTCCCTTCAACGGCCACCGACGGTTCGGTCATCGCAATCGATGTAGTCGATGGTGACGGTGCCGACATGGTGCTCACGACGCGAGGCGCGTACGACATCGCCGGGGCGATGTTCATCTTCGAGCTCGCAACGGCGATCGCAGGTGAGATCCTCGGCATACATCCGTTCAACCAGCCCGACGTCGAGATCGCGAAGCGCCTGGCAGCGTCGGCTATGGCGGGCGAGCTCGCGAAGCCGGCCCAACCATCCATCGCTATCGACGACGATGCTCTCGTCCCCGTGCTCACGTCACTCCTCACCGAACATCGGCCGTCGTATGTGTCGATCCATGCGTATCTGGCACCCAGTTCGTCCTCCGATGCCGCTCTCGGATCCCTCAGGGAGCTCATCGATGCGCGCTGCGGCTCATACACCACGGTCGGGTACGGACCAAGGTTCCTCCACTCGACGGGCCAGATCCACAAGGGGGGCCCTCCCGGTGGCGTGTTCATCCAGATCCTCGACGATCCGCAAGCCACGCTTCGTGTGCCCGAGACCGAGTTCACGTTCAACGAGCTGATCACAGCCCAGGCCGCAGGGGATCGTGCTGCACTCGCCGACAGGGGACGCAGCGTGGTCAGCGTAGAACTCGGCCGGGACACCGAAACGGGCCTTCGTCTACTGATCGATGCTGCACGAGCAGCGCTTCAGTGACGGCGTAGGCTGCTACTCGATCGCAGCGACGTCCACACCGATCCGACTCGACCGGACGGCGTTCGAGAGACCGATCGGCTTGCCACGATCGATCCGGGTCCCGGACTCGCCGAGCGAGACGTTCATCTCTCTCGGAAGTTCCAGGGTGAACACGCTCCCGCCGCTGTAGCGATACGTCAACGATCCGCCCATCAACTCGGCGAGTGCACGCGACACCGTGAGCCCGATGCCGACCGATCCGGGTTGCCCCGGCGTGTCGTGAGCTCGCTCGTAGGCCTCGAAGATACGTTCCCGATCGGCCTGGGGGATCCCATCACCGTCGTCGACGATCTCAACGGCGATCGCGCCGAGACTCGACGACATGCGCGCCTCGATGTTCGGACCTCCGTAGCGAACCGCGTTCGTCAAGAGGTTCCGCAGGATCTGGCGCACACTGACGGAGTCTGCATCGACGACGCCGGGCTCGACAGAGCACGTGATCGTCGTACCCGGTGGCACGGCGATTCCCGCGATCACCGTCCGTACCTGAACGTCCAACTCGACGGCCTCAGAACGAACGATGACGTTGCCGATGTCTGCTCGGGCAGCGATCAAGAGGTCATCGATGAGGTCGGACATGTCGTTGCTCTGCTCGACGAGGAGGTTGATGAACTCCGCCATCTCGTCATCGGAGAACTCCTTCCAGCGGTCGTTGAGCTCGTGGGCCATTCCGGCAACGACGGTCAACGGGGTGCGAAGCTCGTGTGACACCGAGGCAACGAACGCGTCCTTGGAACGCAGCAGGTCCTCGAGTCGCGATCTTGCACTCGCCCGATCGACGGCTGCTGCAAGGACGTTTGCGACCGACTGGAGGAAGTTGAGGTCGTCGACCGTGAACACCCGCTCATCGGAAGACAACACGACCAACGTGCCGAAATCGATCTCAGAACCCGGGATCATCACCGCAACGGCGGATTCGAAGCCGCGTTCGGCCAGTTTCGGTGCGGCGAACCTGACCTCTGCATCGTTGCGCAGAACCACAGAGGCTGCCGTCATGTGGGCTCGGTCCGCGATGGCGGCAACGTCGTCGGCTACGACTTCGGCAAGCCGGCCCGATCCATACATCTCGAAACCACCCTCGGCGGCTCGTTCTAGGATGAGGGCGCCGTCGGTCCGCAGAACCGCCGAGACCGTCTCTGTGACCGATTCCATCACGTCGGTGATGACGTCAGCCTCGAGTGCGACCTGGCCGATCGATGCAACGGCCTCTTGCTGAACGGCACGGGACCACAACTCGTCCTCGACTCCACGTCGGCCTGTGACGTCGATCATCGCCCCCTCGTACACCGGCCCCGACTCGGTCGAGATGAGGCGCGACGTGTCGCGGATCCACAGCATCGAGCCGTCGAGTCGACGCATCATGGTCTCGTAACCGATCACGGTCTCTTCATGGTCGAGCATGGAGGTCAGATGCTCTCGATCCGTCGACTCGACGTAGAACCTGTGTGCGTCGGTGCCGATCATCTCATCTTTGGACGTCGCTCCGAACATCTCGACCAGCGCCGCATTGACGGCGAGAATCGTCCCATCGATAGCCGATCGATAGAGGGGCACGGGGATACGCTCGAAGAAGGATCGGAAGTCGACTTCGGAACGCTCGAGTTGGTCCTTGGCATCGTGAATATCGGAACGATCGACCACCGCTACTTGAACGGCGAGTTGGCTCCCGTACTCGACGACGTTCATGGATACGTTGACCCAGCGGCACTCGCCCGAGATCGTCCTCATCCTGATGTCGGTGAGTTCGAGTGGCTCCAGTCGTGCCTCTGCCCGTTCGAGGTCCTCCATGACGTAGCCCCGCTGTTCCTCACAGATCAGGTCCTCGAGACGACTCCCGTGAAGACTTCCTTCGGGACCACCCAAGAGGGCTTCTGCCGGATCGTTTCTGTATACGACTCGACCTTTGACGACCACCAGGAACGCTGCAGGTGCCGTGTCCATCAGACGTTGGTATCGCATCGATCCGGATTCTGCAGCGACGTTGATTCGCAGGGCGTATCGATCGATAGACCGAAATACGACGTAGGCGCCGACGATGGTGCCGGCCCGTGCAAGGATCAACATGGTCTCGCCTGGTCTACTCGTCTCGGCCAGTTCGTTGATCCATGAGATAGATGGAGTGACGAGCAGCAACGAGATCTTCGACAGCTCGATGGCCGTCGCAGCGATCACTGTTCGTTGCGCTGCCCGGTCCGATCCCATGAACACCACGGATGCAACCGCCCACACCGTCAACAACAGGGAGACTCCCCCTACCGAAGGGATGAGGAGCCAGATGAAGTACGCGGCGAGGATGTCGATGAACGCAGAGAGTCTCACACCTGTGTAGCGACCCGTCGCTCGGGTCAGGAACGGGAGGCCGGTCGCCGCGACGATCGTGACCATGCCGATGACCCGCACCTCGATGGTCGTCTCCGGGATGAACAAGATGGGAATCCCTGCGATCCAGTACACGACGGCACGGACTCGCAAGAGGAAACCTGCAAGACGTCTGCGATCATGCTGCGAAAAGAGACCTGAAGCCATCCCTCCCCTATCGGACGGTTTCAACACTGTCTTGACCTGTGACGGACACAGACTCGAAATGTCTGACGAAACGGTTCGAGCCCACCGCCGTCCGTCGGCTCAGGCGTCGCACTCCGATGCCTGGGGGGCTTCATCAGACGGGGTCGATTGTTCGTTGATCACCCTGCGAACCTTGCCCCTGATACGGTCGACGTCGGGGATCGGCCTTCCGCCGTAGTCCCGTTCAGGCGCCCAGTAGGTTGGGACGAACCCCACCGTCTCGATGTCATCGAAGTCGAGCTTCGCTGCTGCAGAGATGAGATCGGGAGCGAAGGACAGCGGGATGTCGGTGACGACCGAGCCCTCGACTGCATCGACGATCGCCGAGAACCGGCGCAGGAGGGTCAGCGGATCGGCCTTCGCAGCCACAGCACGCAGCATGCAACGCTGCCGCTGCATCCTCGTGTAGTCGCTCGAGCCCTTCCTCGCACGGCTGTAGGCGAGCGCCTCGGGGCCGTTGAGGTGGTTCCAGCCGACGTCGACGTTGACGTACGCCCAGTCGTCTCCCTCCCGCGGAGGGGACACCTCGGATTCGAGAGGCTTCTGGACGTACACGTCGACACCACCGATCGCATCGACCAGGTCCACGAACGCTGCCATGTCGACGAGCGCGTAGTAGTCGATGCGTAGGCCCATGAGCTGTTGCAGCGTGTCACGGAGCACCGCCATACCTGGATCGACTTCGTTGGGGTAGGTCCCCGTCCACTTCCTGGTGAAGGGGTACAGAGCGTTGAGCTGGTCGGGGAAGCATCGGCAGCTCTCGAACACCGGTTCCTCCACCACCGGGGGTTGCTCTCCTTCTGCCAGCGTCGTGGTGGTCGTCGACTGCTGTTCCTCTTCCGTCGGCGGAGGGGGCTTCGGGATGAGACGCTGCTCGAGTTCGACGAACGCTGTGTCGTAGGCCCTCGGCAGCGGAACCTGACCGAGGTTGCGGGGAAACCCGAAGAGTGCTGCCTTGCCGGTGACCGTGTTGAGTGTCGCGACCATCATCGTGTCGGTTCTCATGCCACCTCGTCCCGGGCCACCGTCGCCACCCGCAAGCAGGACCGTGATGCGCTCCGCGCCGACTCGATCCGTGAACGGGAGAAACGGAACGTTCGCCCCCGGAGAACCCCTGGATGCAAGAAGGTCGTCCCACTCTGCCACGGCCCCGGGGTCGCCGACTCCCTCTCTGAAGATGAGGTTCCGCAAGGACACTTCGTGTGGCGCATCCACGACGTAGTGTTTGACGACCGGATCGGGAACGATGTCTGCATCGGTACCGATGGGGATGATCGGTTCGGCAGCAGGTTCGGCGCCTTCGACCACGAACACCGACTCGATGAGCCTGACCGCATCGATGGTGTATCGGCCGACAACGACGTGGGGGGCCAACACCACCGTGACGAGCACGATCCATCCGAGCACAGCTACACCGGTCGGCGTGCCTGCATGCTCGCCGTTGCGGGCAACCCCGTATGCATCCGCCGCTGCTCCGACTCTCCACAGTGCCGCGAGGACGTTGAGACCGAACAGCGTCCACAGAGCGGTCGGGTTCAGTGTGGCGCCGATGATCTGGGACGTTCGAAACTGAGAGGCACCGAGACCGATGACCATCGCAACGAGAGCGGGCGAGGACCAGAGCGCGGCGCGGCGGTAACTGGCAAGGTAGAGATGCCCCAGGCCCGGTACGAGGACGCTGAGTGCCGCTGCGAGCCAGGGGCGTTTCACCCCCGTCGCCGTCATGTCTTGCACCGTCGCCATATCCCCTCGATGTCGTGCAGCACGAACGCTAACGCAGAATGCGGTTTTCCCGACACGATGTCGGAGCCGACCACAGACGCAGGGACTACGACCCACCGCGGCGTACCCTGTCTCTATGCCTCCCCCTGCCCTTCGAAACGTCGCGCTCATCGCGCATGTGGATCACGGTAAGACGACCCTCGTCGACGCCATGCTCCGAGCCGCGGGCGTGTTCCAAGACCATGAGCGTGTCATCGACCGTGTCATGGACTCCAACGATCAGGAGCGTGAGCGTGGAATCACGATCCTCGCCAAGGCGGCCTCGATCGAGTGGAAGGGCACGAAGATCAACCTGGTCGACACACCGGGCCACGCAGACTTCGGTGGAGAGGTCGAGAGGGCCCTCATGCTCGTCGACGGCGTCCTCCTCCTCATCGATGCCGCTGAGGGACCGATGCCCCAGACACGGTACGTGCTTTCAAAGGCGCTCGAACGTCATCTCCCCGTCGTCGTCGTGATCAACAAGGTCGACCGATCCGACGCTCGATCCAGCGAAGTGGTCGATGAGGTCTACGAGTTGTTCTTCGACCTCGACGCCCAGGACCATCACATCGAGTTCCCCATATTGTCGGCGATCGCTCGCGAAGGTATCGCCATCGAAGGCATCGGCGTCCCCGGCGAAGGGGACACCCTCGACCCGATCCTCGATGCGATCGTTTCGACCATACCGGCACCTGTCGGGGACCCGGACGCACCGCTGCAAGCTCTGGTCACGAACCTGGATGCTTCGGACTATCTCGGACGCCTTGCCATCGGGAGAGTCATCCGCGGGACGATGAGAGCAGATACGCGAATCGCTCTGGTCCAGGCCGACGATGCCCCACCCGTCATGCGCAAGATGTCGTCCCTCATGGGGTTCTCGCACCTCGGGCGAGACGATGTCGCCGAGAGGAGCGCCGGCGATCTGTTCATCGTCGCAGGGTTCCCCGAGGTCGGTATCGGAGACACCTTCACCGACACCGAGATCATGGAACCGCTGCCACGCCTCGAGGTCGATGAGCCCGTCCTACGCATGACGTTCGGTGTGAACACATCCCCGCTTGCCGGCACAGAGGGAAGTTTCGTCACCTCACGTCAGATCAGAGACCGACTCGAACGCGAGATCCTTGGCAACGTGTCGATCCGCATCGGCGATACCTCCTCACCCGAGGTCATCGAGGTAGCGGGCAGAGGCGAGCTGCAACTCAGCGTCCTCATCGAGTCGATGCGCCGCGAAGGGTTCGAGCTCCAGGTGAGCCGTCCCGAAGTCATCGTCAAAGAGATCGACGGCGTCAAGCACGAACCGGTCGAGCGTGTCACGGTCGACGTCCCCGACGAGTACGTCGGCGCGGTCACACAGGTCGTGGCACCCCGCAAGGGTCGGATCACTGAACTCAAGCCAGGCGAGAGTGGACGCACGATCCTCACGTTCACTGCACCTTCGCGAGGACTCCTCGGCCTGAGATCCCTTCTGCTGACGCTCACGAGAGGAACTTCGTTGATCCATCAGCGAAACGACGGTTGGATTCCCTGGGTAGGGGAACTTCCTCATCGTCAGGGTGGAGCGTTGGTCGCCGACCGGCGAGGACAGTCCACCGGGTTCGCTCTCGACAACCTCCAGAAGCGGGGTGAACTGTTCATCGGCCCCGGCGTCGACGTCTATGAAGGCATGATCATCGGCGAAGCTTCACGCCCCGAGACGATGACCGTCAACCCGACCAAGGGCAAACAGCTCACCAACATTCGGACACACTCGACAGACGATGCGATCAAGCTCAAGCCGCCACGGGATATGACGCTCGAGGTCGGGATCGAGTGGATCGCCGATGATGAGCTCGTCGAGGTGACGCCGAAGTCGATACGCCTACGCAAGCGGCTGCTCACCGACTCGGAACGCAAACGCGCGAAGAAGCGCTGAGCGCACCTCACACCATTCCGAGGGCCGCCTTCGTGCGGGGCCCGACAAGGCCATCGACCCAGAGCTGGTGGTACTTCTGGAACGAGATCACTGCCCTGAGCGTCATCGGCCCGAATACTCCATCCGAAGGGCCCGGGTCGAAACCGTGAGCGGAGAGTTCGGATTGCAGAGATCTCACGTCCCTTCCGCGAGCTCCTACCGACAGGATTTCTCCCGTGTCATCCTGAAACTGGAGGCCTGCCACGGCCGTCTTCGTTGCCCGACCGACGACCCCATCGACGCCGAGGCCGAACTTCGCCTGGAAGGTGCGCACGGCGGTCTCTGTACGGGAGCCGAAACGGCCGTCCACCCCACCGACGTCGTACCCGAGATCGCTGAGCGCCTGTTGAAGGACCCGTACGTCGTAGCCGTTGGTGCCCTTGCGAAGCACCCTTGCACCTCC
>JAJRYI010000103.1 GCA_024275815.1 Actinomycetes bacterium
TACTACGACCGGCTGCTCGAGCCGGTGAACGCACCACTGCGGGAAGCAGGCCTCAAGATGCACCCGCCCGAGGATGGCATGACCGTGCTCGACGTCGGCTGTGGCACCGGGGCCCACCTCGAGGCGTACGTCGAAGCCGGTGCGACCGGTACGGGGATCGATGCATCTCCGGCGATGCTCGGCCAAGCAAGGGCCCGCCTCGGTGACCGTGCCGTGCTCATACACGGAGATGCAACCGACTTGCCGTTCGACGACGGTTCGTTCGATCTCATCTTCACGTCGCTGTGCCTGCACGAACTCGAGCCTGAGATCAGGGACAGTGTGCTCGGTGAGATCGTCCGGGTCGTTCATGCCGACGGCCGGATCCTGATCATCGACTACCGCAACGGCTCCCTCCGTCTCAAGGGAAAGGTGTGGCGAACCTTCGCCACCGTTGCCGAGCGGGTCGCAGGTGCCGACCACTATCGGAACTGGCGCACGTTCCTGCACTCTGGCGGAGTCGAAGCAATGCTGCCATCGGGAGCAGCGATCACCAAGAGCAGGATCGTCGCCGGCGGCAACCTCGTCATCTCGCTGATCGAGAAGACGGACACCTGAGGCCAACGTCGAGCGGAGCTTCACCGCACCCGATCCGGACGCCGCTCTACGACAGTTCCAGAGCGTCGCGCAACACTGCAACGCGGTCACGGTCGATTCGGAACCACGCCCACTTACCGCGTTGATCTCTCGTGAGCAGACCCGCATCGGTGAGCTGCGAAAGGTGGTGGCTGACGGTCGGTTGACTGCGGTCGAGTGCCGCCGGAAGATCGCATGCGCACAACTCACCGTCGGGTGCGTTGGCGATGAGGCTCACGATGCGGAGACGGATCGGGTCGGCAAGCAGCTTGAAGGCAGCGGCGAGTTCCACAGCCTCATCGGGGTCGATCGGTTCGATGAGTACCGGCCGGCAACAGGCCTCGATCTTCTTCGTCTTCATGATGCGAGCATACAACATATTGACCTACATCGATACGACTGGTAACGTCCTCATATCGACATCTATCTATCTGAGGAGAGCGACCATGTCAGACACCGGCACCCGGGACGAGGTACGACAGCGGTACGCCGAAGCAGCGACGAGCGTCGTGGATGTGGAAGCGTCCACCGAGGATGGCTGCTGCAGCACCTCGGACGCCGCTGCGTTCGACACGGCAGACTCCGGCAACTTCGGTACGTGGCTCTACGAGGCTGGCGAGCTCGCCACAATCCCCGACGGCGCGGCACTCGCAGCGCTCGGCTGCGGGAACCCGACCGCCGTGGCGGATCTGCATCCGGGTGAGACGGTCCTCGACCTGGGTTCGGGTGCAGGCATCGACGTGCTCCTGTCTGCCCGCCGTGTCGGCCCGGACGGGTTCGTGTATGGGATCGACATGACCGATGAGATGCTCACGCTCGCCCGCAGGCATCAGGAGGAAGCCGGCGCCACGAACGTCGAGTTCCGCAAGGGTGTCATAGAGGACATCCCCCTCGACGACGGGTCCATCGACGTGGTCATCTCGAACTGTGTCGTCAACCTGTCCGACAACAAGCCCTCGGTCCTCTCCGAGATGTTCCGGGTGCTGCGTCGCGGCGGCCGAATCGGGATCGCCGACGTCGTCGCCGACGACGACTTGTCTGAGGCGGATCGCCTCGAGCGCGGCAGCTGGGTGGGGTGCATCGCCGGTGCCCTCACGTTCAGCGAGTATCGCACGGGACTCGAGACCGCCGGCTTCACGAACATCACGATCGAGTCGACACACACCGTGGCCGACGGTATGCACTCCGCCATCATCAAAGCCAGCAAACCCCCGCACTGAGGCGTCTGGCGTCCAGAACCGCAATATGTTGCGGTTCTGGACGCCAGACGCCTGTGGTCAGGGGAGGGTGGTGAGGAACCTGGCCACCTCGGTGGTGACTTCGGTGCCGACGGTCAAGGTCGCGTCGTTGTGGTCGGCGTCGGCGATCTCGACGAAGTGTTTCGGGCCGGGTGCAGCGTCGAAGATCGCCCGACTCTGGGCGATCGGGATGATCGTGTCCCGGGATCCTGCGATCACGAGGGTGGGGACGTCGATGGCTGCTATCCGATCGATGCTGGGGTAGCGATCTCGCAGCAACAACCGGGTCGGGAGATACGGATAGTGCACCGCAGCGACATCGGGGAGTGATGTGAACGGTGACCGCAGGATCAGGCCGGCGGGCGGGAGTTCGCCGGCCAGTGCGATCGCCACAGCTGCTCCAAGCGACTCACCGAAGTAGACGAGTCGGTCGGAGTCGACGCCGGGAAGGGACGACAGATACACGATCGCCGCACGGGCATCCTCGAGGAGGCCTGCCTCGGATGGGCTCCCGGGGTTCCCCCCGTACCCGCGATAATCCACCAGGAGCACGCTGTAACCCGTAGCGACTATCCGCTCGGCGATCGGGACACGATCGGCCCGGTTGCCACCGTTGCCGTGGAACATGACGACCACCCCGCCATCGGAACCGGCAGACGCTGGAACCATCCACGCCGAGAGCGTGAGCCCGTCTCGCGTCGGGAACGACACCTCCTCGATCGTCTCTGAGACGAGACCGACCGGGGGAACCGCCTGCGTTGGGAAGTAGATGAGCTTGCGTTGGGCGGTCCACAGCATCACGACGGCCGCTCCGGCCACAGCTGCTGCAACGGCGACACCGGTCACGACCCGGCGCATCGGACACGGCCGAACGAGATCGTCCCTGAGGCGTAGATACATCCCATGGAGCAAGGATGACACGTCGCGTCCTCGACGCCAACACGCCGACCCAACCCCGCTACCTTGGCGACACGCCGACCCATGCGAGGCAGCCATGTTGTCCATCGTCGATCATCTCGTCTACGCCACACCGGACCTCGATGCGGGCATCGCAGCCATCGAACGACTGCTCGGCCTCCCGGTCGTCCCCGGAGGCAGACACGAGGACTGGGAGACACGCAACGCCCTCGTCTCGCTCGGTGAAGCCACTTACCTAGAGATCATCGGCCCCGACCATGAGGCAACGATCGACGGACCACCGACCCTGTTCGGTATCGACGAACTCGACGAGCCCCGCCTCGTCACCTGGGCGGCGAAAGGGCACGCCCTGGTGGAACTCGCTGGATCGGCGAAGAGCCTGGGAGTCGATCTCGGGCCCGTGTCGGAGGGAGGTCGGACACTGCCCGATGGAACGAAGCTGGTCTGGCAGCTGACCGACCCGTACGCAGATCGTCTTGGCGGTGTCGTTCCGTTCCTCATCGACTGGGGTGAGAGCCTGCACCCTGCTGCAGCACTTCCCCACGCGTGTGAACTCGTCGGACTGGTGATCGGTCATCCCGATGCTCGCGGCGCCGAAGCCGCCCTGGAAGCGATCGGTGTCCCCATGAGTGTTGCCACCGCAGAGAGGGCATCGATCTCGGCGACCATCCGGACCCCGACGGGCACGATCGAGCTGTCCTGATCCTCCGCCTCAACGGTAGAGAGCTGCGATCTCGTCCGAGAAGTGGTCGACGACGACGGACCGATCGATGGCTCCCGACGCTGTTCGCTCCCCACGTTCGACAGACAAGGGTCGGGGAAGCAACCCGACCCTCCTGATCTGCTCTGCCCTGGCGAACCGCTGGTTGACGGTCTTGACGACACGACGGGCGTGAGCGAGTCCTGCATCGGAGTCGCCGGCGAGTTCTCCACCGATGGCCACGAGCATGCCGAGCTGGTCGTAGCCGTCGCCGACGACGACGGCGTCGACGATCTGTGGATCCTCTTCGAGCAGTGGCTCGATCGCTGCGGGGTCGACGTTCTTACCCCCAGCTGTGATGACGATGTCCTTCTTCCGCCCGGTGATGGTCAGAAACCCCTCGTCGTCGAACGAACCGAGGTCACCCGTGTGCAGCCAACCGTCGCGCAGGGCAGCGCGGGTAGCATCGACATCGTCGAGGTATCTCGAGAACACGCTGCGGCCCCGGATGAGGATCTCACCGTCATCGACGAGCGAGATCTCGACACCGGGCATTGGATGGCCCACCGTGCCGAACCGGGTTGCCCCCTCCCTCGTGACGACCGAGGGTCCGGTGGCTTCAGATAGCCCGTAGACCTCCCTGATCACGATGTCGATACCTGAGAAGTAGTCGAGCATCTCGGGATCTGCCGATACCGCCCCGCAGAACGCGAGACGCGAGTTGGAGAACCCCATGATCTCCTTGACCCGGTCTGAGAACATGCGCCGTGCAAGAGCTGCAGCGGCTCGACCGTACAGAGAACGCCGTGCACCGGCGTTGCGCGCTGCGATGTCTGAACGGTTCGCTCGCTGGGCCCACCGCGCCACACGACGTTCGATCCCCTCGAGCGAGTCGATCTGTTTGCGGATACTACGTTCGAACCCTGCCCACACGAGGGGAACACCGAAGAAGATGGACGGCTGGATATCGGGCAGGTCGTTGCGCACCCGGCCGAGGGACTGGGCGAACGCCACCGGGTACCCGACATGGGCAGGAGCGAGGATCGTGAAGATCTGCTCGGCGATGTGTGACAGCGGTAGGTACGAGAGAGCGGAATCGTCGGCGGTGACGTCGAAGAGCTCGACCGATGAGTGGCCCGCGAACACGAGGTTGTCGTGACTCAGCACGACTCCAGCCGGCGCACCGAACCCTGCGGCGGTGAAGATCATCGCACCGTCGTCCTCCGGGCGGATCGCGGCGAGTCGTTCGTCGACCGCCTCCCCGCCGATCCCGTCACCGCGTTGGAGGAACACCTCCAAGGGAACGACATCCCCGGGCGCGTCATCGACACCGATGACCAGGTCGAGGTTCGGATGCCCGGCGGAAGCGACCGTCGCGGCGTGCCCGGCGGTCTGGACGAGGACGACTCGGGCCTGTGCGCGCTCGAGGAGGTCCGCGATCTCGTGGTCGGAGCTGGCGTAGTAGATCCCGACGGGGACCGCACCGATCGCCATCGCAGCGACGTCGAAGATCACCCACTCGGGTGTGTTGTACGACAGGATCGCGACGCGGTCTCCCACCTCGATACCTGA
>JAJRYI010000104.1 GCA_024275815.1 Actinomycetes bacterium
GGGGACAAGAGCAGGGGTATCGCGATCTCGGATTCGAGCCGGTGACACACCCGGGCGGTGATGCCTGGGCCCGGTTCTCCCAACGGGCAGCCGAAGCGGTTCAGGCTCTCGACCTCGCAGGTCGTGCCGGTGACGCCCGCGCTTTCGGCAACGGTGAAGTCGAAGCACCCGACGGCCTGCATCGTGTGGGTGAACCCGACCCTGCGAACAGGTTGATCTCGATACTCGACACGGCCCTCGCCGGGTCAGAGTGGGGAGATCTCGTCACCACCGTTCAGTCACTCGACATCGACATGGAGACCGTATCTGTCGGGACACCGGCACCATGACGACCCTGAGCATCCTCGTCCAGGTGGCCGCCCTGCTCACCGGCGGCGCCTACGTCCTGGTGGTGACGGACCGCCTGATGAGCAGCACGGGCGGCGTACGCTCGGCCCTCGTCTACCCCGTCAGGCGGCTGTCGTTCCTCCTCCTGCAGCCAGCAACGACGACCGAGCGGCCAGATTTCGAGGCGTGGATCCTCGGTCCGGCGTTGCTCATGGCGCTCGCAGCGGTGGGTGCAGTGGCGATCCCCGTCGCAGGACCATCGGCAGGCGGCGATATCCATGCCGGACTCGTGCTCTTCGGCGCTGCGATGCTCATCGTGCTCGTCGCGGTGTTCATCTTCGGATGGGGGCCGAACTCGGTGTTCCCGATGATCGGTGGATACCGGATGGCTGCCATGGTCCTCTCCGTGGGTATCCCCTTCTCCCTGGTCGTACTCACCACAGCCATCCCGGCCGAGTCGTTGTCGGTCGGGATGATCGTCGAGGCACAGTCCAGTCTGTGGTTCGTGGTGGTCCAACCGCTCGGGCTGCCCATCTACCTCGTCACGGCAGCCGCGATCGCCTTCTGGGGCCCGTTCGACCTTCCTGAGGGTGCCGATCTCGCCGGCGGTGTCGTCGCTGAAGCGTCCGGCCTGAGACTGGCGATGTGGAGATTCGCACGTGCAGCGTTGCTGGTGACCCTGTCACTGATGGGCCAAGCCGTCTTCCTCGGCGGCTACCTCGGGCCGATTCTCCCCGGTTGGGCGTGGACGATCGTAAAGACGCTGGTGCTTCTGGTACTCCTGGCGCTGGCAGGGCGAACGATGGCGCGGATGCGCGTTCAGACGTTCGTCTGGTTCGGGTGGGTCGTGCTCCTGCCCCTGGCGCTGGTCGACGTGTTCGTCTCTGGTTGGTTGGCGCTATGAACCCCGGGCCCCTGTCCTACTTCCTCGTATCGGCGTTCGGTGTCGGAGCCGTGGTCTCGGGCTGGCTGGTGTTTCGCACGGACTCCATGCTGCGAGCCGCTTACTGGCTCATGGTCTCGTTCGTAGCGGTCGGAGCCATGCTGATCGTCCTCGATGCCCAGTTCCTCGGGCTGATCCTCATCCTCATGATGTCGGGGGAGATGACGATCATGGCGATCTTCATGATCCTGTTCATGATGAACCCTGCAGGGTTGAACCCGATGACCATGGTTCACCAGCACCGGACATCGATCATCGCGGGCGTGGGATCCTTCGTCGTCCTCGCCTTCGTCGGAGTCGTTGCCGAGTTCCCGGACCGCCCGGTACCAGCAGGCGACGCAACGGTCGCGCTCGGCGAGGAGTTGCTCGGACGCTCGATGCTCGTCTTCGAGTCGGCCGGCGTGGCGCTCCTGGCCGTCATGATCGGAGCCATCGCCCTGGCGGCGAAGCAGGGCCGTTTCGGCGATGCATATGACGGATCACAGGAGCCGAGCATCGACGTCGAGACGGAGGACCGATCATGATCGACATCCTCCTCGTCGTTGGAGCCGCCATCTTCGGAATCGGGGTGTACGGAGCTCTCAGCCAGCAGTCCTTCGTGATGATCATGATGGGCCTCGAGCTGATGCTCAACGCCGCGCTACTCGTGGCGATCACGTTCTGGTGGGCATCGACCGGCGGGAACCCCGCAGGCCAGCTGCTGGTGATCGTGATCCTCGCGGTGATGGCCATCGAGGCGGCCATAGGGTTCGCTCTGGTGACGGCGGTGTACCGGTCCCGAAAGGCCGACATCACCGAGAAGCTCAAGAAGCTGCGTAACTGATGGTCTGGCTTCCCGTACTCACGCCGCTGATCGGAGGTGCCATCATCCTGGCACTCAGGCGGAGCCAGATGGCGGCAAGAGTCGCGTCCGTCCTCGTGATGGTGGCCACCGTGGCCGCAGCGGCCTTGGTCGCCTCGCTCGAGGCTACGGGTACCTGGTCGTGGGGTGGGCAGTTGGACCTCGCTGTGTCGGTCACAGGGTTCGGTCGAACGATGGTGGTCCTGGTCCCGGTGATCGCCACCGCTGTGATCGGATTCGCCGCGACCAACTCGGAGGATGATCGATCCATCGTCAAGTTGCTGGTGGCGCTGACCTGGTTCGTGGCAGCCATGGAGCTTCTCGTGATAGCCGCCGACTTCCTCACACTGCTCATCGGATGGGAGCTGGTCGGAGCCGCGTCGTGGGTGCTGATCGGACACGAGTGGCGCGACCCGCAGCGTCCCCGATCAGCCCGAGAGGCCTTCGTCACGACTCGCTTCGGTGACCTCGGCATATACGTGGCAGCCGGCGCCATCTTCGCTGCAACCGGGAGCCTTCGCTACGACGACCTGGCAGCGGTGTCCCCGGGTTGGCTCGCGATCATCGCTGGTGGCCTGGTACTGGCAGCGGCGGCGAAGTCGGCACAGGTCCCGTTCTCACCGTGGTTGTTCTCGGCCATGGCCGGTCCGACGCCTGTGTCGGCTCTCTTGCACTCCGCAACGATGGTCGCTGCAGGTGCCTACATCCTCATCCGCCTCCAGCCAACCCTGTCAGCGGTGGGTTGGTTCTCCCCGGTGGTGATCGGGATCGGTCTCACGACGGCACTCGCCGGCGGGATGGTCACCCTGGCTCAGCAGGACCTCAAGAAGGCTCTCGCAGGCTCGACGTCTGCACAGTACGGACTGATGCTGATCGCCGTTGGGGCGGGCTTCACCGCAGCCGCCGCAGGACAGCTCACAGCGCACGCCCTCTTCAAGTCCCTGCTGTTCCTCACAGCAGGTGTCGCTCTTCACGCGAGCGGAACACTCGATCTGTCCAAGCTACGACTCGGGAGCGCTCTGCCTCGGGTAGCGGTGCTCTTCGGCATCGGGGCGCTGGCACTTGCTGCGGTGCCACCGCTCGGAGCGGCTTTCACCAAGGAAGCGGTACTCGCCGGAGCGTTCCATGCCGGCATATGGGTGGGTCTGGGGACGGCGGCAGCCGGACTGCTCAGTACCCTGTACGCAGCGAGGCTCCACATGCTTGCCTACGGGCCAGGGCCCACCAGGGACGTCCATACACCGCCACGACGCGGTGAGATGGTGGCTCTCGGGGGACTCGCTGCCCTGACACTCTTGCTCGGGGTGCTGTGGCTCCCCGGTGGGGACGCCATCTTGGAACGTGCGGCAGAAGGAGCGATCCTGTCACCGACACGAGCCGAGACGATCCTGTCGTTGGCCCTCGTCGTGGTCGGACTCACCGCGGTAGCCGTCGCGTGGCGACGCGGCCGACTCGTGACCCTTGGCATGCCGGCTCGAACTCGTGCGTTCATCGCAGGATGGTGGGGGATCCCAACGGCGGCAAGGGTACTCATCGTCGACCCCGTGTCCCGTCTGGGGAAGTGGCTCTTCATTGCAGACCGCAACGTCCTGGCACGAATCGCCGACTCGGTTGCGGCCTTCGCCGAGTACACGTCACGCGTCCTCAAGCGGTTGGTCGAGCGAGGGATCGATGGCGTGGTCTGGGGCATCGGCGGGGCCACGATTCAAGGTGCAGAGATGTCGAGATTGGCAGACGACCGGGGTGTGGACGGGACAGTTGAAGGTGTCGCGTCCGGTATCGGCGAGGCGGGAAAGCAGAGCCGCAGGACGCAGACCGGGATGTCCTACCACTACTACACAGCGATGATGATCGGACTCGTGGTGGCGATCGCAGTCGCCACCCTCTGGAGGTAATACGGATGTTGACATTGGCTATCGTCGTTCCACTCGTGGTGGCTGCGGTCACCCTGGCGATCCCGAAGCGGCATGAGCATCTCGCGCGCCCTCTGGCGATCGTCACGAGCTTCCTCCCGCTCGTCGTGGTAGCCATCTCGTGGGCACGCTTCGATTTCTCGACCGGGTTCCAACTGGTGGAGTCGGCGCAGTGGATCCCCTCACTCGGGATCTCCTACACGGTGGGGGTCGACGGGCTGTCGCTCCCCCTCGTCGCACTCACTGCCTTGCTGTTCACGGTGTCGATGGTCTTCCCCTTCGACGTCCTCGGCAAGCCCCGGGCGTACTTTGCAACGTTCCTGTTCCTCGAGGCGATCTCGCTCGGCGTGTTCCTATCGCTCGACCTGATCCTCTTCTTCGTTTTCTGGGACCTCAGCCTCGTCGGCATGTACTTCCTCATCGGTATCTGGGGTCACGGAGAGGACGCCAAGCGATCGGCCCTCAAGTTCTTCCTCTACACCCTGCTCGGTTCACTGGCGTTGCTCCTCGGCATCCTCGGCATCTACCTCTACACGGACCCGCGAACCTTCAGCATGATCGAGATCATCGACAAGCTCCCTGTACCTGCCGGCGGATTGGCCGCCACCTTGATCTTCGTCGCGGTGGGTATCGGGTTTGCGGTCAAGACACCGCTCGTGCCACTCCACACATGGCTCCCCCCTGCCCATGTCGATGCACCTGCTCCCGCATCCACCATCCTTGCAGGTGTCCTCCTCAAGATGGGAACCTACGGCTTCATCCGGATCTCCCTCCAGATGCTGCCCGAGACCTTCCAGCGTTTCGCTCTGCCTCTGGCGATCCTCGCCGTCGTGAGCATCCTCTACGGTGCGCTCGTCGCGATGGCACAGACGAACCTCAAACGCCTCGTCGCCTACACCAGCGTCAATCACATGGGGTACGTGATCCTCGGCGTCGCAGCAGCAGGGGCGATCGGCCTCGGCAGCGAGGCGTCGCGCTCGATCGCGATGACCGGCGCGGTCGTCGAGATGGTGGCACATGGGCTGATCACCGGAGCCCTGTTCCTTCTGTCGGGATCGATCTACGCGAGGGGAAAGACGTACGAACTCGACCAGTACGGAGGCCTGGCGGGGGCATCTCCGCGCCTGTCGGGGATCATGATGTTGGCAGCGTTCGCGAGCCTCGGGCTACCCGGGCTGGCAGGCTTCGTCGCCGAGTTCCAGATCTTCGCAGGAACACTGGGAGTGTTCCCCTGGCTCGCCGCGATCGGCCTCCTTGGCATCGTGATCACGGCAGCGCTGTTCCTTCGCATGATCCAGCAGCTCTTCTTCGGCGATCTCCCGGCCCGCTGGGGTGACTGGAAGGACCTTAAGCGAGCCGAGCTGTACGCACTCGTACCCCTGGCGGCACTCGTGGTCGTGATCGGCGTGGTGCCGCAGTGGCTGATCCGGGTCATCGATACGTTCTCCCAGATGGTGGCACGAGGCTGACATGAGCCCGACCTCGACTCGAGAGACCCTCCGATGACCGAAGCCATGGGTCAGGCTGCCATCGATATCCTCCCCGTCCTGATCCTGGCCGGGGGAGCCATCCTGCTGATCTTCTACGCCATGTTCGTTTCGCGGGCGTTGCAGGTGTGGTCCGCGCTCGGTGCGATGATCGTGCTCGCTGCTGCGGGTTTCGCCGCCGGCTGGTACCTCGGGGACGCGCCGGACGTCACTTTCTTCGGGACGTTCGCAGCCGATCGGGCGTGGCTGTGGGGGACGCTCATCATCATCGTCGTTACAGCACTGACCGTCGCGCTCTCGGTCGAGTGGTTCCAGTCGGATTCTCGCCATGGCGAGTACTACGTGCTCCTCCTGCTCTCTGGACTGGGAGCCGTGCTGCTAGCAGGGGCGATCGACCTGATGGAACTGGTCGTCGCGATGCTCCTTTCCTCCGTCACCGGGTTCGCTCTGGCCGCCTACCACCGCAAGTCGCGAGCCGCCACAGAGGCAGGGATCAAGTACTACCTCATCGGTGCCCTGGCGAACGGAGCGATGGTGTACGGGGTTGCACTGTTGTTCGGTCTGGCGGGTGGAACCTCCTTCGAGGATCTTCGTACAGGTCTCGTGGATGCCGATCCGTTGGCCCTCATCGTCGGCTTCGCCATGGTCGCCATCGGTATCGCTTTCAAGTTGGGGTCCGTCCCCGCTCATCAATGGATGCCCGATGTGGCCCAGGGGGCGCCCGCACCTGTAGCTGCCTTCTTGCTCGTTGCAGGAAAGGTCGGAGCACTGATCGTCTTGATGCGGCTCGTGATGGTTCTCCCCGAGTCGGGTGTGGGATGGCGACCGTTGATCGCGGTGATCGCTGCAGTCACGATGACCCTCGGCAACCTGGCCGCACTGTGGCAGGACGACGTTCGGAGAATGCTCGGGTGGTCATCCGTGTCACAAACCGGATACGGCCTCCTGGCGGTCGTCGCGATCGGTCGCAGCGATATCGCCGTTTCGTCGATGCTCTTCTTCCTCGCCGCTTACGCGATGGGGAACATGGCAGCGTTCGGCGTGATCGTGAAACTGCGTGGGCTCACTTCCAGGGAGTCGTTTCGTGGCCTTGCAACACCCCATCCGTGGTTGATGGGAGCACTCGTCGTGAGCTTCCTCTCCTTCATCGGCATTCCCCCGCTCGGTGGCTTCACGGCGAAGCTCTTACTGATGGGCGCCGTCATCGATTCTGGCTACGCCTGGCTCGCCGTACTCACCGTGATCAACTCGGCGATCTCACTGTTCTACTACGCCAGGGTGATGGGCCCTGCGTACTTCGACGACGCCGCCGAACCTCGACCGCTGATGGGCAGCTTGGCGTCGTGGGCGTTGGGCATCGCGACCGTCGCCGTCATCGCCATCGGTGTCGCAGCACAGCCCCTGGCAGCCGCGTGGCAGGCACTCGTGCTCCTCACCGGGTGAGGGAACGCTATCTGCTCCTCGAGCGGTGGCACCGCTACTTGGCAACACCGTTGATGGAGCCGGTGGTCTTTTGGAGTGACATGTCGTACGCGAAGCAGATGACCTCGCGATCCCCGACACCCCACGTGTCGGCGGTCGGATACAGTGACCCGATCTCGTAGATGCTGTCCGCGTACGCTATACCGACGTAGGAAGCGAAGTTCTCGAGACAGACGGCGTCTGCCCGGTTCTTCACCTGATCCACTCCGGGATACTCCGACCCGGTCAGATCCTGGTTGGCGAAGACCTCGTTGTCGTGAGGCTGATCACAGTCGACGACGGGTACATCGGAGACCTCGTCGTAGGAACCCGACGGGTCGTCGAAGCACGTGCCGACCTCGAGTTCGAGCACACTCGCCGAACATGCTGCAAGCAGAACGGCCCCTGCTACGAGACCTACCATCCAAGTACGATTCACGTCGACTCTCCGTTCCGTCCGATTCGCGGTGACATCACTCGATCCCTATCGACCATATCGCGACCGGTCTCGAGGTATTCGCACCCTACCCTCGAAAACGAGTAGCGACCTAATTGCACCTACCGCGGTAGTGCATATACGCTTGACCTGTACCGATGCCGGTTCGCAAAGGAGAATCCGTGAAACGCCTCGCTGTGCTCGCTCTCGTGGTCGCTGTGACAGCGGTCGCCTGTTCCGCTGGGGGTGGCGGCGACGGACTGACGTTGTACTCGGGAAGGTCCGAAGACCTGGTCCAGCCTCTCATCGACCGGTTCACCGAGGAAACGGGCATCGAGGTCACGGTCAAGTACGCGGGTTCCGCCGACCTCGCCGCGACGCTCAGTGAGGAAGGCACCGGGTCTCCTGCAGACGTCTTCTTCGCTCAGGATCCGGCATCTCTCGGAACGGTGGCGCTCGCCGGTCTCCTCTCCCCGTTGCCGACCGATGTTCTTTCGAAGGTCCCGGAACGCTTCTCTGATTCCCAGGGACGATGGGTGGGGACCTCGGGGCGTGCCAGGGTCGTCGTATACGACTCGACCGCCATCGACCCGGGTGATCTGCCCGAGACGGAGGACGGGTTCACCGACCCACAATGGCGTGGCCGCGTCGGTATCGCCCCGACCAACGGATCCTTCCTCTCGTTCGTATCGGCCAAGATCCTCGTCGACGGCGAGGACGCCACGCTTCGTTGGCTCGAGGGGATGGCGAACAACGCCTCACCGACGTTCCCGAAGAACTCTGCGATCGTGGCTGCCGTCAACGATGGACAGATCGAGGTGGGCCTCGTGAACCACTACTACCTGCTGCGGGCACTCGCTGAGTCTCCCGACCTTCCCGGAGCCAACTACTTCTTCGAGGTCGCAACCCCGGGCTCTCTCGTGATGCCGGCCGGCGTTGGGATCCTCGCCTCCTCGGACAAGCAGGAGTCGGCGAAGAAGTTCGTCGAGTTCCTTCTCAGCGATGAGTCCCAGTCCTACTTCGCCACCGAGACGTTCGAGTATCCGCTCGTCCCCGACATACCTGCCAGCGAGCTGCTCCCACCCCTCGAGACGATCCCGACACCCGATGTCGACCTCTCGATGCTGGCAACAGTTCTCGACACCGCTACCGATCTCGTCGCCCAAGCCGGACTCCTGTGACAGACCCGGCGTCCGTCGTTGACGTCGAGCTCATCGCCGGGACTCCGGGGGCGGCTCCAGGAGGCGTATCGGACGCCGGACGATCGGCTCCCTGGTGGCTCTGGGTCGGTGCCCTCACCGTGCTCCTCCCCGTGGGTCTTCCCGTTCTGTTCCTGTTCCTGCGAGCGGCAGGGGCAACAGATGCCGCCTGGGATACGCTCATGTCGATTCGCACGGTGCAGTTGGTCGCAAGGAGTTTCCTTCTCACCGCTGTCGTGACGGCATCGGCGACGGCAGTCGGGGTCACGGGGGCGTGGCTGCTCGCACGCACCGACCTCTCCTTCAAGCGAGTGTGGGGGATCGTCTTCGCCATGCCTCTCGTCGTACCGTCCTACGTGTTGGCGATGGTGTTCATCTCTGCGACCGGCCCCCGGGGCCTGTTCGCCGATATGACAGGCATCACCCTCCCCCACCTCATCGGTCTCCCGGGTGCATGGCTCGCGTTGACGATCACCACCTACCCCTACGTCTATCTCATCACGGCCGCAGCCATCCGCAAGATCGACCCCGCCCTCGAGGAGGCCGCCCGCGGTCTCGGTGCAACACCGACCCGGGTGTTCCGAACCGTGATCCTTCCCCAACTTCGCCCGGCGATCGGGGCGGGTGCGCTGCTGGCCGCCTTGTACACGCTGTCGGACTTCGGAGCCGTCTCTCTCATGCGATTCGATGCTTTCACCCGCGTCATCTACGCCCAGTACTCCGGTCGCCTGGATCGCACACCGGCGATCGTCCTGTCGATCGTGCTCATCCTCATCGCCTCGGTCATCATCTGGGGTGAGCAGCGCACACGCGGGAAGGGCAAGTACTTCTCGCGGTCGGTGACACGCCCCCCGACGCTGTACCGGCTCACCGGGCCGCAACGCATCGCAGCGACATCGGCCATGGCGATCGTCGCCGGGATAGGGGCGATCATCCCGGTCGCCGTGCTCGTGTCGTGGGTCGTGCGTGGCGTGCGAGCCGGCTCCGACACTTCGGTCTCATGGAGCGCCGTTGGTGGATCGCTGACCGCGGGCACGATCGCAGCCGCACTCGCAATGGCCGCAGCGATCCCGATCGTCATTCTCGCTGTCCGGTTCGCGTCCCGTTCGACCCGCTGGCTCGAACGCGGCGTGTTCGGCCTCTTCTCGCTCCCCCACATCACGATCGCCATCGCCGTCGTCGCCTTCACCGTTCGCTACACACGGCCCGTGTACCAGTCGCTCCTGGTACTCGGACTCGTGTACGCAGCGATGTTCCTGGCACAAGCGACATCAGCAGCAAAGGCCGCGTTGATCCAGGTCAACCCTGCCCTCGAAGACGCCTCTCGGTCCCTCGGACGGGGCCCGATCGCTACCTACGTGAAGGTGACGTTCCCCCTCATGGCGAAGGGGTTGCTCGCCGGTGGAGCACTCGTCTTCGTGACGACACTCAAGGAACTCCCCGCCACGCTGCTTCTGAGCCCTCCGGGGTTCACGACGCTTGCCGTAAGAATCTGGGCTGCCGCAGACGAACTCCTCTACACGAGGGCGGCAGCATCCGCTCTGCTCCTCATCGCCGTTTCGATCGTTCCGGTCTACTACCTTTCGATCAAACCAAAGGACGCCCTCGACACATGAACGATCCCCTGATATCGGTGGAGAACGTCTCCGTCTCGTACGGTGACGCAGGTGCCCTCGATGACTTCTCACTCGATGTGGCCCAGGGGTCACTCGTGGCGCTCGTTGGGCCGTCTGGATGTGGCAAGACCACAGCACTGCGCGTCATCGCCGGGTTCCAGCACCCCGATGAGGGAAAGGTGACGATCCACGGAACCGTCGTCGTCGGCAACGGAAAGGACGTGCCGCCCGAGAAGCGCAACGTCGGCATGGTGTTCCAGGAGTACGCCCTCTTCCCACACATCTCGGTCGCAGAAAACGTCGGGTACGGCGTGCGCGGCGCAGACCGGATTCAACGGGTTCATGACGTCCTCAAGCTCGTCGGCCTCGAGCATCACGGCTCACGGTTCCCCCACGAGCTCTCAGGTGGCGAACAGCAGCGGGTCGCTCTCGCCCGAGCACTTGCTCCACAACCCGACGTCGTCCTTCTCGACGAGCCCTTCTCGAACCTCGACGCTCCACAGCGCGAACGTATGCGCAGAGAACTCCGCAAGATCCTCAAGGGAGCCGGGGCTACGGCGGTGTTCGTGACACACGACCAAGCCGAGGCTCTCGCGATCGCAGACGTGATCGCGATCATGCGTGACGGGAGGATCGTGCAGTTCGGCATCCCGGACGATGTGTACGCCGAGCCTGTCGATCCGTGGGTCGCCCGATTCCTCGGCGATGCCATCCTGCTGTCCGGTGTGGTCCAGGATGGACATGTCGCAACGATCCTCGGCAGCATCGATACCCGGCTGCCTGCAGGGTCGCATACAGACGTCATGATCCGTCCCGAGTGGATCTCGCCGCGGATCGATCCCGATGGCCGTGGCAAGGTCGTCGACCGGGAGTTCTACGGGCACGATCAACGTGTCGAGATCGAGTTGCCCGGTGGTGAACGTATCGAAGCGCTCGTGCCGACCGCGAACCGGATGACGGTCGGCGACCGCGTCGACCTCGAGATCGTGGACGCCATCGTGTGGGAGAAGAAGTAGGAAGCAAGGTACCTGGTACTTGCAGGATCAGTGGGTTCGGTCGGTGAACGGACAGCTCACAGCCGGAGATCCGGGCCACTTCGCGATGCTCACGCGTCCTCTAGTTGCCCGGCAGGCCCCAGGTGTCGGTAGGTGACGTGGGACCACCGTCGGGCTCGTCATCCGGGTGAGGCTCGTCCGCCTGTTCGGGTTCGTCGCTGGGCGGCTCGGTCGTGCCACTGGAGAAGCTGATGTCGTCTGGCAGCGGGGATGCATCGTCCATCTGTTCGTCTTCTTCGTCCTCCGCCTCGACTGGCTCTGCAGCAACCTCCGGTTCCGCCTGCGGAGCGAGTGGGGGCTCCCAGTCGGGGGGGACGGTCGGGGCAACGATCAGGCTCTCCGGAAGGAGTGCAACCGGCACCGGGTCTGCCCGCCGTGTGGCGATTGCACCGAGGACCCAGGCGCCGGTGCCCCACACGAGACCGATCACGTAGACGACTCCGCCAACGACCGGGATGAGCCAGATACCGAGACGCCAGATGACTGCACCAACGAGGAAGGCCCCGAAGAGTCCGCCTCGTTTGAGCAGGATCCGGTTGCCGAGCACCGTCACCGCGGGTATCGGGCCGATGATGAACAGTGCAATACCGACGAGCACCAGGAGCACCGCGAGCGGAATGCCGACGAGCGTGACGGCGAGGAGGGCGACACCCGCCGGCAACACGACGACCGTCACGAATCCGATGAGGAGTGACCGTATCGGGCGGGTCACGAGCGCAGCGGCTGCCCGCGTGCTCGAGCCCCGCAACACGGTGAGCACGACGATGCCGGCAACGAGGAAGCCGAAGAAGCCGATGACGTTGGCTAGGGCAAGGATGATCCCGTAGACGAAGTTGCTCTGGGTTGGGAGGCGGGTCGTCGTTCCACCGATGGCCGCGGTCGACGCTATCCCTGCTTCGACGGGGGAGCGGTACAGGACGTCACCCTCGATCATCGCCGTGGGTCCAAGCTCGAGTTTCTGCGTCGCCACATCGAGATCTCCCCCGACGGTGCCATCGACGACGAGTCGCATCGTTCGTCCGCGGACGTCGCGTTCGACGACGCCCTCGATCCGCCCCGTCCCCGCGAAGATCATCGCATCCCTGCCGATGATTCCGGACGGCGTCACGACGACCGATGGGGCCGTGAGGAACACGTCGTCACCGACCTGCCCGCCGATCGTGGCGCTCACGGCGGTGCCTCGTAGTGATCCATCTATTCGACCGGTCGGTTCGACGACGACGGATCCAGAGGAGAACACGGTCACCGTCCCCGTCACCGTCCCAGAGATCGTCAGGTCACCGGTGAAGATCACGAGGTCACCGTCGATGACACCGTCGATCTTGCCGGACATGGACGTGACGTAGACGTCCTCATCGACCGGATCGTCCTTACTGACGATGAACAGGTCGGTCGTGACGAGAGACGCGAACGTCGTGATCGACGGGATCACGACGGCGAACACACCGATCAGCGCCAGAGCGAGATGTCTGGCTCTCGGGGATGGATTCTGATCAGAAAGGAAGTGCGTCACGTACCACGTCTATGAGGATCCATGGCACGATACCGAAAACAACCGTGATCGTGGCGCTGATCACGACGGCGAACCTCGTCGAGAGACTCGGCTCGAGAACCTCTCCGGCATCACCATCGCTCGCGAACACCGTCGCGACAACCTTGAGGTAGAAGGCAAGACCGATGACGGTAGTCAGTGTTCCCAGGATCACGAGCCATATGTACCCGACACTGCCGGCAGCGATGAACGCGAGGACCTTGCCGACGAACCCGGCGAAGAAGGGCATCCCCGACATCCCGAACATCAGGATCGCCAACAGCCACCCGAGTTCGGGAGACCTGCGCACCAGGCCCTTGTAATCGGACATGGGTGCAGACGTCGACCCGGGGCCCGACACAGCCGACACGATGGCGAACGTCCCGACGATCATGAACGCATAGGTCGAGACGTAGAACCACATACCGGGGATAGCGTCTGCCCCGGCGAGCAAGGCCGTGAGTAGGTACCCGGCCTGGGCGACACCCGAGTACGCAAGGAGTCGTCTCATGTCGGTCTGGACCAGGGCCATGGTGGTACCGATCACCATGGAGACGGCAGCGATGACGGCCACGATGGGGCCCCATGCATCGATCTGGGAGAGCAACCCACCGATGAAGATGCGCCCGAAGGCGGCGAATCCTGCCACCTTGACACCGGCAGCCATCAACCCGACCGCTCCGCTTGGAGCACCCTGATAGACGTCGGGAGCCCATTGGTGGAACGGTGCAGCCGAGATCTTGAAGAAGAGGCCGATCAACATGAGTGCCATACCGACCAGCAGGATGCCTGGCTCGGTGATGAGGTTCAGGGAGAAGAAGTACCTGATCGAGTTCGCCCCATAGATCGTCAGCGACCCCGTTGCTCCGAACGTCAAGGCTACGCCGTAGAGGAAGAGGGCAGAGGCGAGGCTGCCGAGCATGAAGTACTTGAGCGACGACTCTTCTGCGTTGATGTCGTCCCGTACGAACCCGGCGAGTATGTAGAAGCTGATCGAGGCGGTTTCGAGGCCCACGAAGATGACGAGGAGGTTCGGGCTCGCGACCATCATGTGGAGACCGGCGAACGCCAGGAGGGACAGCGTCACGAACTCTGCCGAACGCTTCCCGATCTTGGTGACGAGATCCCATGATCCGAGGAACCCGGTGAATCCAACGAGGCCGAGAACGATCGCTGCGAAGGCTGAGTACCCATCCATGACGACCATCGGTGACTTCGTGATCTCGAGTCCGGGGGCAGAGAAGAACATCCCTCCACCGCCGTCGGCAACATCCATCCATTGGAGCACACCCACCGCACCAGCGAGCAGGAACGTGAAACCTGCCACCGGGCCCCACACCTTGCGGTTTCGATCCATCACGACCGCGACCATGAGCACCGTCAAGGCACCAACGATCAACACGATCTCGAAGGCAACAGGAAGCCATGCTGCGTTCTGCATCAGCCCTCACCTCCCTCGTGCTCGCCGGTATCGACAACGCCGTACTCGGGCACGATCACATCACCGGGCCGAGAGAACTCGGGAGCCTCGTACTGGGTGACCGCTTCGATCCGGTCGAGAACCAGCTCGATCGACGGTTCGATACGATCGAACACCGGCTTCGGATACACCCCGATGCCGAGGATGAGGACGATGAGCGGAACCATGATCAGGATCTCCCGAAAGTTGAGGTCGCGCAGCGCCTCGACCTTGGGGTTGACCTCACCGGTGAAGACGCGTTCGTACGCCCAGAGCAGGTAGATCGCAGCGAGGATCACCCCGGTTGCAGAGATGATCGCCAACACCGGGAGGGTGAAGTACGAACCCATGAGGATCGTGAACTCGCCGACGAAGCCCGACAGGCCGGGAAGACCGGCAGAAGCGAAGGCGGAGAAGAGGAAGATCCCTGCAAAGACGGGCATCACCTTGGCCAGGCCGCCGTAGTCCGCGATCTTCCTCGTGTGTGTCCGATCGTACACCATGCCGACGAGGAGGAACAGGGCGCCCGTCGTGAGGCCGTGGCTGATCATCTGGAACACCGAGCCCTACATCGCCTGGCTGGTGAGCGCGAAGATACCGAGGACGATGAAACCCATGTGCGACACCGACGAGTACGCGATGAGTCGCTTGAGGTCGGGCTGGACGATCGCCAACGCAGCACCGTAGATGATGCCTATGACACCGAGCAACGCGAGCCAGAACCCGAACTCGACCGTCGCCTCGGGGAACAGGGACAGGTTGAAGCGCAACAAGCCGTAGGTGCCCATCTTGAGCAACACACCGGCAAGGATCACTGATCCAGCCGTCGGTGCCTCGGTGTGGGCATCAGGCAGCCACGTGTGGAACGGGAACAGCGGGACCTTGATGGCGAACGCTATGGCGAACCCGAAGAACAAGAACGTCTCCGTCGTACGGGTGAACTCCACTCCGAGCATGTCGCGGAAGTCGAACGACGCGAGGGCGCCGACACTGTCTCCGGTGATGATGCCGAGGGCGATGATGGATGCGAGGAGGAACGCCGACCCGAAGGCTGTGAAGAGAACGAACTTCATCGAGGCGTACACCCTGTTCTCCGAACCCCACATTGCAATGAGCAGGTACATCGGGATGAGCACGATCTCGAAGAATGCGAAGAACACGAGCAGGTCGAGTGCGAGGAACACTCCGAGCACCCCGGTCTCGAGGATCAACATCAGCACCATGTACGTCTTGATCTTGTCCGTCACCGATCGCGACGCTGCGATCGATATCGGGAACAGCAGGGCCGTCAAGGCGACCATGAACAGCGAGATGCCGTCTACCCCCACACGCCATCCGAAACCGATGGTCGTGCTGAACGTCACGTTCTCCGCGAACTGGAAGCTGGCGTCTCCAACGGCGAAGTTCCACAGGATGTACCCGGCGACCACGAGAGGCATGAGCGACACGACGATCGCCAGTGGGTAGATCAGTTCCTGTCTCCGCTTGGGGACGAGGCCCACGATGAGCGCACCGAGCAGGGGCAGCGCGATGAGGATGGCCAGAACGGGCATCAGAAGCCTCCTCCGAACGCAACGAGCGCGACGATCAAGAGAACACCTGCAACGGCGATCCCTCCGGCGTAGCTGCGGACCTGTCCGGACTGAAGCTGGCGCATACCCTCACCGCTGGAGCGCACCCCGTTGGCGAGCCCGTGTGTCACGCCATCGATCCCCTTCGGGTCGACGGTGTCGGAGAACCACTCGGAGATCTTCTTGCCGGGAGCGACCACGACCTTTCCATAGAAGTCGTCGACACCGAAGGCGTTGAGACCGGCCTTCCAGAAGCCGCCTTCTTCGACCGGAAGTTCCTCGCCGCGGTAACGCAGCCACGCCCAGACGATGCCGGCGATGGCGACGGCGACCGTGAACGTCGCGAGGGCGATCAGCAGACCCAGTTCTACGGGCTCGGCGTGTTCGAGGAGCGCGAAGGACGGTTCGAGGAAGTGCTCGAAGGTGAGCCGGGCCGGGGTGTTGAACAACCCGGCTACGGTCGCGAACACAGCAAGGACCATCAACGGGATACCCATCGTGAGGGGAGACTCGTGCGGGTGGGTGTCCTCTGCCCAACGGGGTTTCCCGAGGAACGTCATCACATAGAGCCTCGTCATGTAGAACGCGGTCAGCAAGGCTGCGAGAACACCGACGATCCACAAGATCATCCATGGCCCGCCCTTCTCGAACACTGCGGCAAGCACCTCGTCCTTGGACCAGAAACCGGAGAAGGGGAAGATCCCTGCAATGGCGAGCCACGCAACGGTCATCGTGATGAACGTGATCGGCATGACCTTGCGCAGGCCACCCATCTTCCGCATGTCCTGTTCGTTCGCCATCGCGTGGATGACCGACCCTGCACCGAGGAAAAGGAGGGCTTTGAAGAACGCATGGGTCGTGAGGTGGAACACGCCCGCCGTGTAGGCGCCTGCACCGACGGCAAGCACCATGTATCCGAGCTGGCTGATCGTCGAGTACGCGAGAACCTTCTTGATGTCCATCTGGGTGACCGCGATCACGGCGGCCAACAGCGCTGTTGCGGCACCGACGGTAGCAACGACACCACCCGAGATCGGTGCGAGCTCGAAGAGAACCGCCGATCGGGACATCATGAACACACCGGCGGTGACCATGGTGGCTGCGTGGATGAGGGCAGACACCGGTGTCGGGCCTTCCATGGCATCCGGCAACCAGATGTAGAGCGGAATCTGCGCCGACTTGCCGGTCGCTCCGAGGAATAGCAGAAGCGTGATCGCCGTCGCCGCTGCGGTGGTCAGCACTGCAGGGGCGGATGAGAAGATCACGCCGAAGTCGAACGTGCCGAAGGCCGCGAAGATCATCATCAGAGCGACGAGGAACCCCCAGTCACCGATCCGGTTGACGATGAACGCCTTCTTGCCTGCTGCTGCAGCGGTCGGCTTCGTGAACCAGAACGAGATGAGGAGATACGACGAGAGGCCCACGAGCTCCCAACCGATGAACATGACCGCGTAGTTGGAGGCGAGAACGAGGATCATCATCGATGCGATGAAGAGGTTCAGGTACGCGAAGAAACGCGGGTACCGCTCATCCCCATGCATGTAACCGATCGAGTAGAGATGGATCAGAGCGCCGACACCGGTGACGATCATCGTCAGGAGTGCCGACAGTGGATCCCAGAGGATCGCGATGTCGGCACCGACGATCGGGATCCAGGAGAACAGGTAGATCGTCTCTGGAGATGCCGTCCCCGTGATGAAGGCGAGCGTCGGCATCACAGCAACACCCCAGCCGATACCGACGAGGGCGAACGCGATCCAACCGGACAGAGGCTCACCGATCTTCTTACCGAAGAAGAGGTTCAGAGCAGCCCCGAGGAGGGGGAGAGCAACGAGGAGCCAGAGATATTCAGTCATCGCTACCCCTTCATCTCCGCGAGCTCATCGACGTTGGCACTCACCCGTCGCCGGAAGATCGCGATGATGATCGCAAGCCCGACCGTGACCTCGGCGGCTGCGACGACCATGACGAACAGGGCTGCGACCTGGCCCTCGATGAGACCGAGCTCTTTGCTGAGTGCAACAAAGGTCAGGTTCACCGAGTTGAGCATCAGCTCGATCGACATGAACATCACGAGCGCGTTGCGTCGAATGAGCACGCCACCGACACCGATCGAAAAGAGTGCCGCGGCAAGCAGCAGGTACCAGGTGATCGTCACCGTCACAGCACCGCCTCCTCATCCTCGACCTCGTGTCCGAAGTACGCAAGGGCGATCGTCCCGACCGCCGCGATCGTCAGCAGCATCACCGTCGCGAGAAACACCACGGTCCACGTCCCGAACAACTCGTCTGATACGTTCTCGATCGTTCCGTTGAGGTTCGGTGTGCCGAAGGCGTCGCTGCCGGTCACCCATGCTGCCCTCCCGGCAAGCGCGATGGATGCGAACAAACCGACCGACACGACTGCCGTCATGATCCGTTGTGCTGGAACGGCAGGTCCGTACGCGTCGGGCTTGTCGACACCGATGAGCATGATCACGAACAGGAACAGGGTCATGACGGCACCGGCGTAGACGATCACCTGGACGATCGCGACGAAGTGTGCATCGAGGAGCACGTACATCACCGCGATGGAGAACATCGTCGAGAGCAGACCGATCGCCGAGTAGACGGGGTTCTTCGCGGCAACGATCGCGATCGCGCCGACGAGGGCTACGGCAGCGAAGATGATGAAGACGATCGTCTCAGCCATCGGCCTTTGCCTCCTGGGGGTCTTCGGTTGTGTCGCTGTGAGCACTCTGGCCTGTCTCCGCAGGGAGGTTCCCGGTGCGCGCCGACGGCGTCCACGCCACGACCCCTTCATAGGCTGCCCGCCCAGCTGGTGACGTCGCTCGCATCCAGCCATCACCTGCGACGAGCTCGCCGCGGTCGATGAGGTTGGATGCAGGCTGGGGGTGTCTCGGTGTTCCGTCCGGCTCCACGAGGAGCTCATCTTTGGTGAAGATCGCCTAGTCTCGGTCCGTGACGGACATCTCGAAGAGGTGTGTCATCGTGATCGCCGTCGTCGGGCATGCTTCGACGCACATGGCGCAGAAGATGCACCGCAACATGTTGATCTCATAGACGAACCCGTACCGCTCCCCCGGACTCACCGGTGCGTCCTGCGGGTTGTCGGCACCCCGAACGTAGATGCAGTTCGCCGGGCACACTCCTGCGCACAGCTCGCATCCGATGCACTTCTCCATGCCGTCCTCGTACCGGTTCAGGACGTGCCTGCCGTGGAACCGCTGTGGCTTGACACGCTTCTCCTGGGGGTACTTGCGCGTCACACGCGGCCTGCCGACCTGGCGCATCGTGACCGCGAACCCTCTGAAGGGGCCGAGAAGATCTGCGAACCAACTCATAGGTGCCTCCTCATGACCACGGCATCCCGAAGTCTCGAACACCTATGGCGATGGCGACGAGGATGATCCAGGCGAGAGCCACCGGGATCAGCTTCTTCCACCCGAAACTCATCAACTGGTCGTAGCGCATCCGGGGCAGCGAGGCCCGCACCCATACGAAGAAGAGGACGAAGGCCCACGTCTTCAACAGGAACCAGAAGATCGGAAGCAGGTAGGTGAGCCACGTCGGGCCGAAGACGGGACCGTTCCATCCGCCGAAGAACAAGGTCGCGGTCAGCGCCGATATGTTGAACACGGCGATGTACTCGGCAAGGAAGAAGAGCGCGAACAGGAACCCGGAGTACTCCGTGTGGTAGCCACCGACGATCTCCTGTTCGGCTTCGACGAGATCGAACGGCGGCCGGTTCGTCTCGGCGAACCCTGCGATGAGGAAGATGACGAACGATGGAACCAGAACGATGTTCCATGCGGGAATGAACCCGAAGAAGGTTCCTCCCTGCTGCTCGACGATCGTGGCGATCGATGTCGATCCGGCGAAGATGACGACGGGCACCAGGGCGAGACCCATCGCTGCTTCATACGAGATCATCTGTGCCGCCGACCGTACCGACCCGATCAGGGGGTACTTCGATCCTGACGCCCACCCGGCGAAGGTGATCGCGTACACCGCGATCGACGAGATCGCCAGGATGTACAGCAGGCCGATGTTGAGGTCCATCGCCACGAGGGGGTACAGCGTGCCGTTGATCTCGATGGGGGCACCGATGGGAATGACGAGGAAGATCAGCAACGCTGTGAGCAGCGCCACGATGGGAGCGGCGATGAAGAGCGCCATCTCCGCGTTCGACGGCCGGATCGACTCCTTCATGAAGCTCTTCAGGCCGTCGGCGAGTGTCTGAAGGATCCCCCACGGCCCCGCCCGGTCCGGGCCGACCCGGTTCTGGAGATCGGAGACGAACTTCCGCTCGACCCACACGAGGAGGAGCACGGTGATGAGGAGGAACACGAACGCAACGATGACGCGGATACCGGCTTCGATGAAGATACTCACGAGTCACCTCGCATCACGTCTACGGTGACGACAGATTCTGCCGCCAGTCCCTTCGTCGCTTCGAGGTTGTGTGGCACGACGATCGTTCCGCGGCTCACCTGTTCGTCGAACGCCACGATGAGCTCGTGAGTACCCGACACGAGGACGCTGTCGCCCTCGGCGATCGCCAGACGTGCCGCATCCGACGGGTGGAGCCGGACGACCGGATCTCGCACAAGGCCTGCGATCGTGTCCGCGTTGCGCACCCACACGCCGTCGTCGTAGAGCGATGCGGCGAAGTGTGCAGTGAACTCTCCTGTGACGACGGGAACCGAGACCTCGACGGGTATGTAACCGAGCGGCTGAACACCGTCGCCGTGGGGGACAACGACCCCTTCGGGTCCGGCTTCGAACGTCAGGAAGTCCATCGTCACGCCAGCGTACGCCGGGGAGACGTCGGCGAGCTCTTTCGAGATCATCGCGAGGTTCGAGGCTCCGAGCGCAACCCCCATCCTGTTCGCCAGGTCGTCGATGACGTCGTGTGTCGGCCGCACCTGGCCGGGAGGGGCCAGTGATGGCCTGACACGCTGGACCCTGCCCTCGAGGTTCGTCACCGTTCCGTCGACCTCTCCCCAGACGGCGACGGGGAGGATCACGTCGGCGTGGATGGATGAGTCGGTGACGAATGCATCGAGTGCGACCACGAACTCTGCCGCCTCGAGTGCTTCGGCTGCAAGCCGGGGATCGGGGAAGTCGCGCACCGGGTCTGCTCCGGCGAGAACCAGCGCTGAGATGTCCTCTGCCTTCAATGCGCCGAGCACGCCCTCGGTTCCGTGCCCGACGTGTTCGGGCAGCGGCCCCCAGGCTTGCTCGAGGGCCGCAACACCGGCGTCTGATCCAGTGCTGACGCGGCCGGGGAGCAGCGTCGGAGAGAGGCCCATGTCGAGTGCACCAAAGACGTTCGACCGCTCGAGGAGGGGAAGGATCGTCGCGTCCGGGAGGTCTCTGGCGAACGCAGCAACGGCCTCCGTGAGTTTGGGGTCCTCAGCGATCGATGTACGTCCAACGAGGGCGACGACGGGTCCCGAGCCGAGTAGTTCACGAGCGGCAGCGTACTCACCGTCTCCGGCAGAGAGCTTCCTGAGCACGTCTGACCCCGTACCTGCACGGTATGTCACCGTGTGCGCAGCGACGTCGTCGAGGCCCGTACCGATCGGATGAACGACGACGAGGTGCGCACCGTTGCGGACAGCCTTGCGAACTCTGAGGTACAGCACGGGAAGGGACTCTTTGAGGTCTGGACCCCAGAGAAGGATCGTCGAGGCTGTATCGAGGTCGTTGATCGTCGCCCGGGGCGTGATCGCTGCGGCGAGGTGCGCCTCGATGCCGTCACCGAGCTGGGCGTCGATGTGGGCGGACCCGACCACCGTTCGCATGAACTTGGAGAGGACGAACGCTTCTTCGTTCGTGTTGTTCGCTCCACCGATCATCGCGACCTCGGCGCCCTGGTAGCCGCCGAGTCTCGATGCGACGACCTCGAGTGCCCTGTTCCAGGAAGCCTCTTCGAACCGGTCACCCTTCCTGATGAGCGGAGTCGTGATCCTCGTGTCGGAGTGAACGGTGGAGAAGGAGAACCGGTCCTTGTCCGAGAGCCAGCCCTCGTTGACGGCGTCGTTCTCTACGCCGTATACGCGCACGATCTTGCCGCGGCTCGTCTGGACGTCGACCGTCGAGTGCACCGGATCGGTGACGGACACCGATGTGGTGTGCTCGAGATCCCATGGGCGGGCCTTGAAGCGGTAGTCGACCGACGTCAGGGCGCCGACAGGACACAGTTGGACGGTGTTTCCAGAGAAGTAAGAGGAGCACGGCTCGTTTGGGAAGGTTTGGATCTGCACCGCGTTTCCGCGTTCGGTGAACGTCAGCAGGGCGTCGCCTGCTATGTCATCGGCGACCCTCACACAGCGGTCACAGAGCACACAACGCTCCCGGTCGAGCAGCACGACGCTCGAGACGGGGATCGGCTTGAGATAGGTTCTCTTCTCCTCGACGAACCGGCTCTCGCCGGCACCGAACCCGTACGCCTGATCCTGGAGGGGGCACTCCCCGCCCTTGTCACAGACGGGACAGTCGAGGGGGTGGTTGATGAGGAGGAACTCGAGGATGCCCTCCTGTGCCTTCTTGACCACCGCCGACTCGGTATCGACGACCATGCCGTCGGAAACCACCATGGTGCATGACGGCACGAGGGCCTTACCCCTGGGACCTTCGACCTCTACGAGGCACATCCTGCACTTGCCTACCGACTCGAGCTTGTCGTGGTAACAGAACCTCGGGATGTACTCACCGATGCCCTCTGCTGCAGAGATGAGGTACTGGCCGGCGTCGACGGTGTGGTCCACACCGTTGATCGTGATCGTGACCTGTGCGATGTCAGACATTGGACACCTCACTTCCACCGATCATGGCTTCGACTTCGGGCATGAACCATCTGGTGATCGACGTGATCGGCGAGACCGCCGAAGGGCCGAGCGGGCAGATCGTGGTCATCGCCGGTGGCCAGGCAAGACCGGGTGAGATGCCGTTGGAGATCTCGAGCAGGAGGTCGATGTCCTCAGGTCGGCCCTTGCCGTCGAGGATTCTGCGCAGAACGTTCTCGAGCCAACTCGTGCCTTCCCGACACGGGGTGCACTGTCCACAGGACTCGTGGGCGAAGAACCGTACGAGACGATGCGCAGCGGCAACGACGTTGGTCGTGTCGTCCATGACGATCACGGCGCCGCTTCCCGCCATGGACCCTGCCTGGGCGATGTCGTCGATGGTGACGAGTGTCTCGAGGTGTTCTTCCGGTACGAACCATGGAGCCGAAGCACCGCCGGGGATCCATGCCTTGAGTTCACGCCCGTCTGGGATCCCGCCACCGATGTCGTAGATGAGATCCCGCCAGGTCATGCCCATGACGACCTCGTAGTTTCCGGGGCGTTCGACGTGCCCTGAGAGGCTGAACATCCGGGTTCCTGCCGAGCGCTCCGGGCCGATGGCTGCGTACGCGATACCCGAGTTGTTGATCATCCACGGGATGTTCGAGATGGATTCGACGTTGTTGACGATCGTCGGCTTGGCGTAGAGGCCCTCAACGGCAGGGAACGGTGGCTTGAGGCGTGGCTCCCCACGTCGACCTTCGAGGCTGTTCAGCAGCGCGGTCTCTTCGCCACAGATGTACGCGCCACCGCCGAGGTGGACGGTGATGTCGAGCGAGAAACCCGTCCCGTGGATGTTCTCCCCCAGGTAGCCGGCCTCGTAGGCCTCGTAGATCGCTCGTTGGACTCTGCGAGCAGGCTTGGGGTACTCGCCGCGGATGTAGATGAAAGCGTGGTGGACGTTGAGGGCGTAGCTCGAGATGATGACGCCTTCGATGAGCTGATGCGGGTCACGCTCGAGGAGTTGGCGGTCCTTGAACGTTCCCGGCTCCGACTCGTCCCCGTTGACGACGAGGTACCGCGGCTCGGTAGCAGCGAGGAACCCCCACTTGACCCCCGTTGGGAATCCGGCACCTCCGCGGCCACGCATGTTCGAAGCCTTGACCTCTTCGATGATGGTCTCGGGTGTCATCTCCGACAAGGCCTTGGTGAGCGCCTTGTACCCACCGGTGTCGACGTATCTCGCAATGGTGTGGCTGTCGGCGGGGTGATCGACCATGCGCGACGTGAGGATGAGATCGGTCATCGATCCTCCCCCACAGATCCGTATGGTCCGAACGCCGGGACGGGGGCGATGGCGCCCTCCGGTTCGCTCGAACCCCAGTCGAAGGACCGCTGTCCCCCGAAGAGTTGCTGCATCTCGTCCGTCAACACGACTTCGGGCTGGGAATCGGTCAGCCACTCGATCAACTGACGTGCCTTGTCTGGAGTGAGCCCCTCAACCAGTTCGTAGTTCACCTGTACTGCAGGTGCGCCTCCGCATGCACCGATGCACTCGACGTGCTCGACGGAGAAACGGCCGTCTTCAGAAGTCTCTCCATGGTGGATCCCTGTTGCTTCCTCCACTGCCTCGAGCACCTCGTCGGCCCCCTGGAGGAAACACGAGATCGATGTGCACACCGACACGAGGTACTTGCCGACACCGTCACGTTTGAACATCGTGTAGAACGACGCGACCGACAGGACCTGTGCCGGGGTCACACCGGTGAGTTCTGCCACCTCACGCATTGCATCGGGGGAGGCGAAGTCGTGTTCGAGGCTTGCAATGTAGAGGAGAGGCATGATCGCCGAACGCTTCTCGGGGTATGCATCGAGGATCTTGCCGGCACGCTCCTGGTTGGCGTGAGACCACTGGGAGATCACCTGGTTCATCGGTCGACATCTCCCAGGACGGGGTCGGTCGAGGCGAGTGCTGCGATGAGATCCGCGATGAGGGAGTCGGACATCATTGCAGGCAACGCCTGAACGGCAGCGAACGACGGGGCGCGCCAGTGCATCCGCCACGGCCGTGTCCCACCCTTGGACACGAGGTGGCAGCCGATCTCGCCTCTCGGCCCCTCGACAGATTGATACGCAGTGCCTGGAGGGACCTCGATGCCGGAGGTGAACAGCTTGAAGTGGTGGATCAGCGCTTCCATGGACTCGTCGATGCGCTTGCGTGGCGGCGGCGTGACCTTCGGGTCGGTGGTCCGGTAGTCGCCTGTGGGCATCGTGTCGAGGACCTGTTCGATGATCTTGAGAGACTCGCGCAACTCGGCGACGCGCACGATGTAGCGATCGAAGACGTCTCCATGCTGGCCGGTCGGCACGTCGAACTCGTACTTGTCGATCCCGGAGTACGGCATGGCCTTGCGGAGGTCCCACTCGATGCCCGATGCCCTTGCGATCGGTCCGGTGATCCCGAACTGCTTGCACTCTTCGGGTGTGAGCACACCAACACCGAGCGTCCGGTCGAGGAAGATCGGGTTCTCGTTGAGGAGTTCCTCGTACTCGTCGACCCCTGCACTGACCACGCCCATGAGACTCACGACGTCGTCCTGCCATCCATCGGGGAGGTCGGCTGCCACACCACCGGGTCGGATGTAGTTGTGGTTCATCCGCAGACCGGTGACCTTCTCGAAGAAGTCGAGAACGACCTCACGCTCTCGCCAGCCGTAGATCATCATCGAGAGGGCCCCGATGTCCATGCCCATCGTTGCGGTGAACAACAGGTGGCTCGCGACGCGGTTGAGTTCCGTCATGAGGATGCGGATCGCATCGGCACGCTCGGGGAGATCGATGCCGAGCAGCTGTTCGACGGTGAGCGAGAAAGCCAGCTCGTTGAAGAACGGCGACAGATAATCCATCCGGGTGACGTTCGTCGATCCCTGCGTGTAGGTGAGGGTCTCGGCGGTCTTCTCCATACCCGTGTGCAGATAGCCGATGATCGGCTTCACTCTGCGAACGGTCTCTCCCTCGAGCTCGATCTGAAGACGCAACACGCCGTGGGTGGAGGGGTGCTGCGGGCCCATGTTGATGATCTGGCGTTCCTCGTCGACGATGCGCGGTTGTTCGAGGAAGTCGTCGTCGACGGCGATACCCCGCTGGATCGCCAGTGCGGGGTCCTCATCGCGCGGCAACATCTCTTGTGCGCCCTCGTTCGTCGCTGCTGCAAACGGCATGCGTTCTTCGGTACCTGAGACCCATATCTCATGGCGCCTGCGGCGTTCGTCGGCTACACCGAGCGTTTCAGGTGTCTGGTCATCCACGGTTTCCGTTGCCTCTGTGGTGTCGGGAGTTTCGGTCATACGTCGAGACTCCCTGCCTTGAACTCCACGGGTACCGCACCGACGTCGTAATCCTTGCGAAGAGGATGCCCCTGCCAGTCATCGGGCATGAGGATCCTCGTCAGGTCCGGGTGGCCGGAGAACTCGACTCCGAGAAGGTCGTACGCCTCGCGCTCGTAGAAGTTGGCACCGGCGAAAACGTCGGTGAGGGTCGGCACCGATGGGTCGTCGTACGGGACCCTCGTCGAGATGATGATCCTCTCGGCGTCACCGGTCGACAGGAGGTTGAGCGCCACCTCGAACCGCGGGGCCTCGGAGAAGTGATCGATGGCGGTGAGGTCGATGAACGTGTCGAACCCTGCATCCTTCGCTTCGGCCGCGAACGCGACCCAGTCCGCGACCGGAACACTGATCTTGTGATAGACCGTCTCGCTGGACGCGTACTTCGCTGTCGTGAAGGGCGCGTCTGGGAAAGACTCGATGAGGGATGCAACGATCGGGACCTCGGGAAGGTCACGAACGGGAGACGCGGCCTCCGCTTCCTCGGCATGGTCTTGCACTTCGTCGATCTGTGTGCGGTCGTCTGCCATCTCAGAGCACCCCCGTGGAGCGCTGGATCTCACCGGACATGATCTTTTCGTGCAACGTCAGGATCCCGTGCATGAGCGACTGTGGCCCCGGAGGACATCCGGGGACGTAGATGTCTACGGGTACCACTTCATCGACACCCTGGACGATGGCGTAGTTGTTGAACATCCCTCCCGATGATGCACACGCACCCATCGAGATGACCCACTTCGGCTCGGCCATCTGGTCGTACACCTGGCGTAGCACCGGAGCCATCTTCTGGGACACCCTCCCGGCGACGATCATCAAGTCTGCCTGGCGGGGAGAAGCGCGGAACACCTCCATGCCGAACCGTGCAAGATCGTTGTGGGCGGCACCGGTACCCATCATCTCGATGGCGCAACACGCCAGTCCGAACGTTGCCGGCCACATCGATTGGGTTCTCGCCCAGTTGACACCCTTCTCGAGCGTGGACACGAGAAAGCCCGGTTCGCTGGACACACCTGCCATCAGGCAGCCTCATCCATCTCGGCTCGAGGAGCCACGACCTTGCGGTAGCGCGCACGGCTTGCAACGTTCCAATCGAGAGCACCGCGCTTCCAGACGTACGCGAGCGTCTCGATGAGCATCAACATGAACGCGACGATCGCGGCGATGCCCGCCCATCCGAACTGATCCATCCTCACTGCCCATAGAAACAGGAAGATGATCTCGACGTCGAAGATCACGAACAGCATCGCAACGAGGTAGAACTTGACGGGGAACCGCTGGACCGGATCCTGGAGCGGGACGATGCCACACTCGTACGGTGCCAGCTTCTCGGGGGTGGGGTTCGAGGGAGCGAGCATCCCAGACATCACCAACGACATGCCTGCAAAGGCGATGCCGAGGATGGTCATCAGAGCGATCGGAAGATAGTCAGCCAGCTCCATCCGCAGCAGGTTACCGGCCCGCTGCGGCCATCAGAAATCGCCGGGCAACCGAGTACGAAACGAGACGTCGATTCACGGCAACGCACGGCAGTTCCTAGGCTTGCCGCCATGAAGGATCCGATCCCGGAATCGACCGTCGCGAGGCTGCCTCGCTATCTGCGCTGCCTCTCGGACATAGCAGTCAGCGAGGCGAAGTGCTCCTCGGAGGAGCTCGCTGAGGCCGCGGGCGTCAACAGTGCTCAGATCCGCAAGGACTTCTCGTACCTCGGGGCGTACGGAACCCGTGGTGTCGGGTACGACATCGCCGACCTCTCCAGTCAGATCCGCACCGTGCTCGGCCTCACCCGAACGTACCCCGTCGTCATCGTCGGGGCAGGAAACCTCGGAAATGCCTTGACGAACTACGGGGGGTTCCGGGCATGGGGGTTCGAGATCGTCGCCGTCGTCGACATCGACCCGAACAAGGTCGGTCAGCCAGTCGATGGCCTGACGATCGAGCCGATGCATGATCTCGTGAGGATCGTCGACGACAACTCGATCGAGATCGGGATCATCGCCACACCAGCATCCGCAGCCCAAACCACCGTCAACCGCCTGGCCGACGCCGGGGTCACATCGATCCTCAACCTCGCCCCGATCATTCTCAAAGCCCCCGACGGTGTCCAGATCCGCCGCGTCGACCTATCGACCGAACTCGGCATCCTCGCGTATCACCGGAACACCTAACGGCCATCGGCCA
>JAJRYI010000105.1 GCA_024275815.1 Actinomycetes bacterium
AGGATGTTTCCACCACTGCGATATCGGAAGACTCGGACCCCTCCTTGAGGGGTATGACTAGTGCCTCATCGGCTATCGGCTATCGGCTATCGGCTATCGGCTATCGGCTATCGGCTATCGGCTATCGGCTATCGGCAAAGCATCGCGCTTGCCGAAAGCAAGCGCAGCGAGCGAACCGACGGCCGAGAGGCGACGCCGAGAGCGTTTCATTCCCACTCGATGGTGGCGGGGGGTTTCGACGAGATGTCGTAGGCCACGCGGTTGATCCCCGGTACCTCGTTGATGACCCGGGACGAGATGGCCGAGAGCACCTCATAGGGCAACCGAGCCCAGTCTGCAGTCATCGCGTCGTCTGAGGTCACTGCTCGCACGATCAACGGGTACGCGTACGTCCGGCCGTCGCCCTGGACTCCGACGCTCTTGATGGTGGGCAGAACGCCGAACGCCTGCCAGATCTCGTCGTAGAGGCCCGCCTTACGGATCTCCTCGAGGACGATGACGTCTGCAGCACGCAAGATGTCGAGGCGTTCTCTGGTGATGTCCCCGATGATGCGCACGGCCAGCCCGGGGCCGGGAAAGGGTTGGCGCCAAACGATCTCATTGGGCAGGCCGAGCTCCTCACCGACGGCACGAACCTCGTCCTTGAAGAGGTCCCGAAGCGGCTCGATCAGCTCGAAGTCCATGTCCTCGGGGAGTCCACCCACGTTGTGGTGACTCTTGATCTTGGCGGCATCCTTCGTCCCGGACTCGATGACGTCGGGGTACAGCGTGCCTTGCACGAGGTAGCGGGCACCGTCGATACCCGCAGCGACTTCTTCGAAGACCCGGATGAAGGTCTCTCCGATGATCTTGCGCTTCTCTTCAGGATCTGAGACGCCTTTCAGTGCGCCCAGGAACCTGTCCTCGGCGTCGACGGAGATGAGGTTCATCTTGAAGTGGTCTCTGAACGTCGCTTCGACCTGCTCCCCCTCACGGTGGCGCATCAACCCGTGGTCGACGAACACACACACGAGTTGCTCGCCGATCGCCTTGTGCACGAGCGCTGCAGCGACGGAGGAATCAACACCGCCGCTCAGTCCACAGATCGCGACTCCGTCGCCGACAGACGAGCGAACGGCGTCGACCGATTGCTCGATGATGCCTGCGTGGGTCCACGTGGGACGGGCACCACAGACCTTCCAGAGGAAGTGCTCGAGGACGTCCTGGCCGTGGTCGGTGTGCTTGACCTCCGGATGGAACTGCACGCCGTACATCTTGCGTTCGACGTTCTCCATCGCTGCGACCGGCGCGTCGGGCGTACTCGCCGTGACGACGAACCCCGCCGGAGGGATCGATACCGCATCGTTGTGGCTCATCCACACCTGCTGGCGCTCCGGCTGCCCGCTGAAGAGCCCGACTGCTTCCGATACGGTCATCGTGGCGGGCCCGAACTCGGACGTCCCCGTTGCGGCAACGGTGCCGCCGAGGGTCGTTGCCAGCAACTGGTGGCCGTAGCAGATACCGAGAACCGGAACCCCGAGATCGAGGATCTCCTCATCGATGCCGTACGCGTTCTCGGCATGGACAGACGCAGGCCCCCCGGACAGGATGATGCCGACCGGAGCCTTGGCAACCACCTCTCGAGCGGTGATGTCGCGTGGGACGATCTCTGAGAACACCCTGGCCTCGCGGACACGGCGTGCGATCAGCTGTGCGTACTGGGCTCCGAAGTCGATGACGAGAACCCTGTCGAAGTCCCCGTGGGACGCTTGGCCTGTGGCGACGGAGGCCGCCATCAGCCCATCCCCACTCCCTGGGACCGCTGGAGTTGTTTGCCCTCGGTCTGGAGGGCCGGGGCGACCATCACCTCGGCCTTCTGGAACTCCTTGACCGTCGCGTACCCCGTCGTGGCCATCGACCCCCGGAGTCCTCCGAACAGGTTGCGTCTCCCGTCGTTCTCGTGTGCCGGGCCGAGGAGGATCTCTTCGATCGTCCCGAGTGTCCCCGTCCGCACACGGGATCCACGGGGCAGCGTCGGGTGGAACGTCGCCATCCCCCAGTGATACCCGCCCGACGGCGACTCCGATGCCGCAGCGATGGGTGAGCCCAACATGACAGCGTCGGCGCCACATGCGATCGCCTTCGAGACGTCACCGCCGGTGCGCATCCCGCCGTCGGCGATGACGTGGACGTACCGCCCGGTCTCTTCGAGGTAAGCGGTTCTAGCCCCTGCAGCGTCGGCGATCGCGGTGGCCTGTGGCACACCGATGCCGAGCACACCGCGCGTCGTGCACGCAGCACCCGGCCCAACACCGACGAGCACGCCGACCGCTCCCGTCCGCATGAGATGCAGCGCCCCTGAGAAGGAAGCACATCCGCCGACGATGACCGGCATCTCGACCTCTCGAATGAACTTGTACAGGTCGAGTGGTTCCTCCCGTGACGACACGTGCTCTGCCGAGACGACGGTTCCCTGGATCACGAGGATGTCGAGGCCGCCCGCCTTGGCGTACTCAATGTAGGTCCCCACCGTCTGGGGTGTGAGGCTGCCACATGCCACGACGCCCCCGTCCTTGATCTCGCTGACACGCTGGGTGATCAGCTCGGGGATCACCGGGGCCGCGTAGAGCTCCTGCATACGCCGTGTTGCCTTCTCCGGGTCGAGGGACGCGATCTCTTCATAGACAGGGATCGGGTCTTCATACCTGGTCCAGAGCCCCTCGAGGTTCAAGCAGGCGACACCACCGAGGCGCCCGATCTCGATCGCAGTCGTCGGGGTCACCGCCGAATCCATGCCGGAGGCCATCATCGGCAGATCGAAGGTGAACGCGTCCAGTTCCCACGACAGGTCGACGTCCTCGGGATCTCTGGTTCTTCTCGATGGGACGATCGCTATGTCGTCGAAACCCCATGCTCGACGGCCTGATTTTGCAATGCCGATCTCGACTTCCACGAGAACCCTCCGCTATTGGTGTGCCAGCAAGCGCGAGAGTAGCCGAGGAGCAGGCCCCAAGCACCAGGGACCCAGAGGGATGCGGGGACAGGAAGCAGTCGTTCACCGTTTACCGTTTACCGAGAAGAATCACCGGCTGTCAGCTGTGAACCTCTTCAGTACCCCTTGAGTCCGACGGCCTTCTTCACCTCACGGGTGTAGGGGGCGACCAGTTCGCGTGCACGCTCGCCTCCCTCACGAAGGATGGCACGGACATCGCCGTTCGAGATCGCCTGATATCGCGGCTTGATCGGCGCGAGTTCCTCGACGACCGCATCTGCCACGGCGTCCTTGAACGCTCCGTATCCGCCGTCGGCGTGTTCTTCGACGAGATCGTCGACCGAGCGTCCCGTGCACGCAGACATGATCTCGAGCAGGTTCGAGATGCCCGGTTTCTCCTCGACGTCGTGTCTCACCTCAGGATCGCTGTCCGTCACCGCCGAACGGATCCGCTTCCGGATCACGTCGGGGTCATCGAGCATGAGTATCCGACTCTTGACGTTCGGATCGGACTTCGACATCTTCGAAGTCGGGTCCGTCAGAGACATCACCCGTGCAGACGTTTCTGGGATGTAGCCCTCGGGGACGGGGAACGTCTCACCGAACCGGTTGTTGAACCGCTCGGCGAGGTCACGTGTCATCTCGATGTGCTGACGCTGATCCTCACCGACCGGTACCAGGTTCGCTCGATACAACAGGATGTCCGCCGCCATGAGCACCGGGTACGCGTAGAGGCCGAGGTTCGCCGTGATACCTGCCCCGGTCTTGTCCTTGAACTGCGTCATCCGGTTGAGAACACCCATGGGGGTCATCGTGCCGAGGATCCATGCGAGCTCTGCGTGATCCATGACCTGGCTCTGTGTGTAGAGCAGGGAGCAGCTGGGATCGACCCCGAGTGCGAGCAACACCTTGGCCGTCTCGATCCGAGCGCTCTCGAGTTCGGACGGGACGTAGTCGGCCGTCATGGCGTGCAGGTCGACGATGCAGTAGATCGTGTCGAACGAGTCCTGCAGTTTCACCCAGTTGCGGAAGGCGCCCAGATAGTTCCCGAGATGGATGTTGCCTGTCGGCTGCACACCGGAGAAGATCCTCTGTCTGGGTGTATCGCTCACGGTCAACTCCTTGTCGATACCACGTCGGCTCGATCAGCGACACTCAACCCGAGCGGTCGATGATCCGATGCAGCGTATGGAGGCTGCGGATTCGGGGAGGATACCCCGACAAGTTCCGCTGTCTCGGCCGGACAACCAACGATACAATCGAAGCCAGGACGGCACCCTGGACCACTGTGACCTCGTACTACCTAGAACTCGAACGATCTGACGATCTCGTGCCCCCGGAGCGTCTCCCGTACATGCGGGGTCTCGA
>JAJRYI010000106.1 GCA_024275815.1 Actinomycetes bacterium
ATGTCGGCTTCGATCGTCTCGACGGTCGAACGCTACGGGCCCGATCGTGTCGCTGGCTTCTCCCCCATCCCTGCCATGTCCCAAATCAGCTACGCCGCGGGCAGCAGGTTCATGTCGCTCCTCGGTGGCACGGTGATGAGCTTCTACGACTGGTACTGCGACCTCCCTCCGGCATCGCCGGAGATCTGGGGCGAGCAGACCGACGTGCACGAGTCGGCCGACTGGTACAACTCGCGCTTCGTGGCCGTCATGGGTGCGAACCTCAACATGACCCGCACACCCGACACGCACTTCATCGCAGAAGTACGGCACGCAGGCGCCAAGCTCGCGGTCTTCAGCCCGGACTTCTCGATGGTCGCCAAGTACGCCGACTGGTGGGTCCCGACCCATCCCGGCCAGGACACGGCGTTCTGGCTCGCCGTCGACCATGTGTTGCTGAACGAGTTCTACGTCCAGACGAAGACGCCGTACTTCGAGGAGTACGTCAAGCAGTACACCGATCTTCCGTTCCTCGTCGAGATCACCGACGATGCACCGGGACGGTTGCTGCGAGCAAACGAGGTCTACCGGTACGCAGATGTCGAGAACGGCGACTGGAAGCTCCTCATGTGGGACGCGTCCTCCGATGCGGTCCGCATGCCGAACGGCACCATCGGGTACCGCTGGGCCGACGAGAACCCCGGTAAGTGGAACCTCGAACTCAAGGACGACGTCGTCGGTAGCGACATCGATCCGCTGCTGACATTCCTCGACGGTCACGACGAGGTTCGCGACGTCGCGTTCGACGACTTCGTGACCAACTCGGTCGCCCACCGCGGCGTGCCGATCCGCTACGTCGAGACGGCCCGCGGACGCGTTGCGGTCACGACCGTCTTCGATCTGCTCATGGCACGCTTCGGCGTCGACCGCGGACTCCCGGGCGCCTACGCCGAGTCGTACGACGATGCCGATGCCCCCTACACACCGGCATGGCAGGAACAGCACACCGGTATCCATCGCGACACACTCCTGCGATTCGCCAGGGAGTGGGGCGCCAACGCCGAGGCGACCAAGGGCAAGAACATGGTCATCATCGGCGCCGGAGCCAACCACTGGTACCACAACAACCTGCTGTACCGCTCGGCCATCGTCGCGCTCATGTTGACCGGATCGGTCGGCGTCAGCGGGGGCGGCCTTGCGCACTACGTCGGCCAGGAGAAGCTGGTCATGCACGCCTCGTGGGGATCGCTTGCTTTCGGTCTCGACTGGGGTGTTGCGCCGCGTCATCAGAACACGCCGTCGTTCCACTACGTGCACTCCGACCAGTGGCGGTACGAGCGGGGCTACTCGAGTTACGACTCCCTGCCACCCTCACCCGAGGGCCTCGATCACACGATCGACCAGCAGGCACGGGCTGTTCGCCGTGGATGGCTGCCGTTCTACCCCCAGTTCAAGCAGAACCCGATCGACGTGGTCCGCAGGCTCCGTGCCGAAGGGGCGACCACGGATGCCGAAGTCGTCGCCGGCGTTGTCGAAGCGCTCAAAGCCAAGGAGATCGACTTCGCGATCGACGATCCCGACGCACCCGAGTCCTGGCCCCGGGTCTGGGTCATCTGGCGTGGAAACGCCATTGGAACGTCGGCGAAGGGACACGAGTTCTTCCTGCGGCACTATCTGGGAACGCACTCCAACGCCATTGCAAAGGAACCCGACGACCTCGGGATCAGCGAGATCACGGTGCGTCCCGAAGCCCCGGTCGGGAAGATGGATCTCATCGTCGATCTGAACTTTCGGATGGACACGACCGCGTTGTACTCCGACATCGTGCTTCCCGCCGCCACCTGGTACGAGAAGGACGATCTCAACACCACGGACATGCACTCGTTCATCAACCCGATGCAGGCTGCGGTACCCCCGGCGTGGGAGTCCAAGTCCGACTGGGGGATCTTCGGTGCGCTGGCAAAGAGCGTCTCTGCC
>JAJRYI010000107.1 GCA_024275815.1 Actinomycetes bacterium
GATGTCGATGACCGCCAGGTCAGAGCACTCCGACACGCCCAGAACCTTGGCGTTGCGTGGACCCTCTTCACCCTCGATGTAGACCTGGAGGAACGCTGCTCCGGTGACGACGTGGTTGTTGGTCACGGCGAGGCCACCCGGGTCGATGATGAACCCGGATCCCGATCCGGCAGCGTTGTTCACGGCACCCTCCACGGGATCCACGAAGCTGCCTTCCGCAACGATGCGTACGACGGCCTGTCGTACACCTTTGAGACCGACAACGGCACCCGATGCCTCCGTCGTGATGGTCTCTGCAGCGGTCGTCGTTGCTATGTCGCTCGAGGTGGTCGTGGTCTCGTCCTTGGCGGTGTCATCACCGCCTCCTCCGCACGCAGCGAGAAGAAATACGATTGAGAACAGGAGAACGATCAGTCGACGTGTCGTGAGATTCATAGCCACCACCTCCGGATTTCGCACCACGATAGTCCCACGTCGAGAAGCGTCCAACCACGGGTCGCACGACCTATCCGGATTGTTGGCAGATCGGAACACGCCCTATATTCCCCCGATGTCGAAGAAACCTGTAACACGCCGCTCATTCCTTGCGTTTTCCGGAGGGGGCGTCGCTGCCCTCGTCGTGGCAGCCTGTACGCCTTCATCGGATCCAACGACAACGACGTCTCTCACATCGACGACGTCGGCGGATGCGACGACCACGACCACGTTCACCGGCGGCCCGGTCGATGTCGAGATATCGCTTCGCTCGATCCGCGACACCGTTGAGATCCGTTCGGGTGTCGATACCGACGTCTGGAGATACATCGCCGAGGTGACCGAGGGGGATCCCGGTGCGGTCTCGGTGATAGAGGGTTCCTACCTGGGACCGACGTTCCACTTCCGCAAGGGCCAGCGGGTGCGGATCATCTTCGACAACGACATACCCGACCGTTCGATCGTGCACTGGCACGGCCTCGACGTCCCCGAAGACATGGACGGCCATCCCCGGTTCGCTGTGCCCGAGGGTGGCCGCTACGTGTACGAGTTCACCGTGGAGAACCGGGCAGGGACCTACTGGTATCACCCACATCCCCATGGACGCACCGGTCCTCAGGTGTATGCAGGGATGGCGGGCCTCATCCTCATCACCGATGACGAGGAGGAGGCGCTCTCCCTCCCGAGTGGGGAGTTCGATCTTCCCGTCGTCATCCAGGACAGGACGTTCGACGGTGACCAGATGGTGTATCTCCCGAACGGGATGATGGATCAGATGAACGGGTTCCTCGGCGAAGAGATCCTCGTCAACGGAAGCCCCGATGCAGCTTTCGGCGTGGCCGCACGGTCCTACCGTCTCCGCATCCTCAACGGTTCGAACTCTCGCATCTACAAGCTGGCGTGGGATGACAGCACACCGCTGGTCGTTCTCACCACCGACGGTGGCTTGCTCGAGAGCCCGGTGACACGACCGTACGTGACGCTCGGTCCTGCCGAGCGCGTCGATCTGTGGGTCGACTTCGGCACCGACAGCGTTGGGGACTCGAGGAAGCTCATCAGCTTGCCCTTCATTGCACCATCGTCGGGAGGGATGATGGGTGGCTCGTCGTCCCTTCCACTCGGCACCGGATTCGACGTCGCCACTTTCACCGTGGATCGCACGGCAGATTCCACCGACACGCTCCCGGACAGCCTCTCCGACCCGGCGTTCGCCTCACTCGACGAAGCCATCAATCGCAACTCCGCCAGGGTGGTCACGCTTGCCATGGCAGCGGGTGGGTGGACGCTCAACGGCCGCAGGTTCGAGATGCTCGATGTCGCCTCAGACGAAGAGGTGAAGTTCGGAACTACCGAGGTATGGGAGTTCTACAACGCCGGCGGCGGCATGGGCGGCGGCATGGGCGGCGGTGGTGGCGGCGGGGGCCTGCCGCACCCGATGCACATGCATGGACAGCAGTTCCAGATCATCGCTCGCTCGATCGAGGACTCCGGACGCAACGCATGGGACAGTGTCCGGGAGGGCTACGTGGACGACGGGTGGAAGGACACGGTTCTCGTCATGCCCGGTGAGAGGGTCAGGGTGCTGCGAAGGTTCACGACGTTCCCGGGCCTGTTCCTCTATCACTGCCACAACCTCGAACACGAGGACATGGGGATGATGCGCAACTTCAGGATCAATGAGGCATAGCGCCATCGGCCATCGGCCATCGGCCATCGGC
>JAJRYI010000108.1 GCA_024275815.1 Actinomycetes bacterium
GGTGAACGCGCGGTATCCGACATCGAGCACCTGTTGTCTGTTGTCTGTCCCTCTCTCATCTAGGATGGCTCCACCAAGGAGAGCCACCACATGACCGCCCGCGACCCGAACATCGAACACGACGTGCGAGCCATGGTGCGTCGCATCGTCGACGGCTTGTTCGATACCGACTCCGCGGCGGTTCCCGGTGCGGCATCCCAGGACCAGGCGGAGGAGCCCTCCGGCGTCGAGGACCCCGAGGTCCGTGTCATCGCGATCGGTGGCGATCATGGGGGGTTCGCCCTCAAGGAGCGGCTTGCGTTCAGGCTCAAGGAACAGGGGTACACGGTCACCGACTGCGGTACCGACTCGACGGACGCCGTCGACTACCCCGACATCGCTGCCTCGGTTGCACACAAGGTCACCGACGGTGCGGCCGACATGGGGATCGTCATCGATGGGGCAGGCATCGGGTCGGCGATGGCGGCCAACAAGGTCCCCGGTGTGCGAGCGGCACTGTGTTATGACCTGTCGACCGCTCGCAACGCACGTGAGCACAACCACGCGAACGTCCTTACGCTCGGTGCAGGGCTGATCGGTGACGCGCTCGCGTGGCAGATCACCCAGGAGTTCATCTCCACCCCTTACGGCGGCGGCCGGCATGCCCGACGCGTCGCGAAGATCAACGACCTCGAACGGCCACTCGCGGAGTACCAGGCATGACGGAATCCCAACCAACACGCGAGGAGCTCGTCGAGCTCGTCACCCGTGAAGTACTCGCTGCACTCGCCGAGCGGGCCGACATCTGTGCAACACCCGAGAAGCTGAGAACCGTCGTTGCCAACGGTGCAGACCGCGTCTCGTTCCACGGGGAGGCACAGGACGTCCCCCTCGACCTCGCCAAGTACATCGACCACACGCTGCTCAAGCCCGACACGACACAGGAAGACATCGACACTCTCTGTGACGAGGCGATCGAGTATGGGTTCGCCGCGGTCTGTATCAACCCCACCTGGGTGAAGCGAGCAGCTGAGAGGCTGCGAGGCTCCGACGTCAAGGTCGCCACCGTCATCGGGTTCCCCCTGGGTGCGACAACACCCGAGATCAAAGCCATGGAAACCCGTCGGGCGTTGCGAGACGGTGCCCGTGAGGTAGACATGGTGATCAACATCGGTGCTCTGAAGTCGGGACAGCACGAACTCGTCCGCAAGGACATCGAGAAGGTCGTCGACGCCGCCCACGAGGCCGGCGCCATCACGAAGGTGATCCTCGAAACGGCCCTGCTCACCGACGAAGAGAAGGTCATCGCATCTGCACTCGCCAAAGCAGCCAAGGCAGACTTCGTCAAGACCTCGACCGGGTTCGGCGGGGGCGGCGCGACGGTGTATGACGTTGCGCTCATGCGCGAAACGGTCGGGCCGGACATGGGAGTCAAGGCCTCGGGCGGTGTGCGAACCCTCGAAGATGCCGAGGACATGATCGCTGCCGGGGCGACCCGCATCGGTGCCTCAGCGGGAGTACAGATCATGAGTGCGCAAGAAGGAGACGGTCATGACGACGGGTATTGAGCTGCGGGCCTACACGTTCCTCGACTCGCTGCAGCCCCAGTACGCGGCGTTCCTCGGGACGACGGCACAGGGATTCCTGCCCCTTGCAGGCGAAGCAGTGCTCTTCGTCGAGGTGGCACCAGGCATCGAGATCAACCGTCTCACCGACATCGCGTTGAAGGCCACGACGGTCAAGCCGGGGATGCAGATCATCGAACGTGTCTTCGGGCTTCTCGAGATCCACTCTCCAGAACAATCCGAGACGAGGGCGGCAGGCGAGGCGATCCTCGAAGCACTCGAACTCGAGGTGGCCGACCGGCTCAAGCCCAAGATGCTATCGAGCCAGATCATCAGACGCATCGACGATCACCATGCGCAACTCATCAACCGGATGAGGCATGGCCAGATGATCATCCCGGGCCAGACCTTGTACGTCCTCGAGTGTGCCCCCGCGGCGTACGCTGCGCTTGCAGCGAACGAAGCGGAGAAGGCTGCGAACATCAACGTGCTCGAGGTCCGCGCCTTCGGTGCGGTAGGTCGTGTGTACCTCGGTGGAGAAGAACGGGACATCGAGGTCGGCTGGAGGGCTGCAGTCGCGGCTCTCGAGGGACTCGACGGCCGCGAGAACGCATAACGCGAAAGACAAACAGGAGGAACAGATGTCAGACGCACTCGGGATGATCGAATGCCGCAGCTTCGCTGCGATGGTCGAAGCGGCCGATGCCATGGTCAAGGCCGCCAAAGTGGAACTCGTCAGCTATGAAGAGACCGGTGGTGGCTACGTCACCGCGGTGATCAGAGGCGACGTGGCTGCGGTGAAGGCTGCCGTCGATGCCGGTGTTCGCAGCGGTGAGAAGGTCGGCGAAGTCATCGCAACGCACGTCATTGCACGCCCGCACGTGAACCTCGATCTCGTACTGCCTCTCGGGCGGGGCGACGAGGCGCAAGACGCGGTCTCCTGATACGGACCCTTCGAGAAAGGGGACGCTATGAACCTCGGCAAGGTGACAGGGACGCTCGTCGCGTCTCGCAAGGAACCGCTCATGGAAGGCCTGGCGCTCCTCGTGGTGCGCCAACTCGACGAGCACGGCTCTGAGGCTGGTGGCTACGTCGTCGCCGCCGACAGCGTCGGTGCCGGAGTAGGGGAGGTCGTCCTCTACGCCTCCGGCAGCTCTGCCAGACAGACACTCTCGACCAAGGACAAGCCGTGTGACGCCGTCATCATGGCGATCGTCGACCAGTGGGACGTCGACGGAGAAACGGTCTACGTGAAGTGATATGCCTCAGCTGAGCGACTCGGACATCCAGGACATCATCACCAGGGTGAAGAGTCGCGTCGCTGCAGGCGACATTGCAGGCAAGACGGGTGCGGCACTCATCGCGCGCAGCGAGATCGAGAACCTCGACGAGTCCCTCGGCGAAGGGGTGTTCTCCACGGTCGATGAGGCCGTCGCTGCGGCCAAGCAGGCGTTTCGCTCGTATCAGGAGATCGGCCTCGATGCCCGCAAGGGGGTCATCGACGCCGTACGCCGATCGATGCGGGAGAACAACGAACGGCTCGCGTACATGGCTCGCCAGGAGACCGGCATCGGCCGTGCGGACGACAAGGTACTCAAGAACCACCTGGTCATCGAGAGGACACCGGGCCCTGAGGATCTCGAACCCCACGTCGTCACGGGCGACCGGGGCATGATGGTCACCGAGTACGCGCCGTACGGGGTCGTCGGATCGATCACGCCGACGACGAACCCGACGTCGACGATCATCAACAACTCGATAGCGATCCTCTCGGCGGGCAACACTGTGGTGTTCAACGTGCATCCCAGCGCACGGGGCGTGAGCATCGAGAACGTCAAGCTGATCAACCGTGCGATCGTCGACGTCGGGGGACCACAGAACCTCGTGACCTCGGTCGCCGTTCCGACGCTGGATTCGGCCGAGGCCGTCATGAGCCATCCCGATGTTCGTGTGTTGCTCGTCACCGGCGGTCCAGGCGTCGTCAAAGCAGCCCTCAGAACGCCGAAGAAGGCGATCACCGCCGGACCGGGCAACCCTCCCGCCGTCGTGGATCAGACTGCCGACATCGCAAAGGCGGCGAAGGACATCGTCACGGGAGCCTCGTTCGACAACAACATCATCTGCGTCGATGAGAAAACCGTCATTGCCGTCGACACGATCGCAGACAGACTGGTTCAACACATGACGGCTGTCGGTGCGTACCGGCTCAAGGAGCATGAACTCAAGAGACTCGAACGCGTCATCTTCAAGGACAGGGGACCGGCCAACAAACCCGGGGTGATGAACCCCGAGTTCATCGGAAAGGATGCAGCGGTGATCCTCAACGAGATCGGCGTCTCCGTGCCACCCGAAACACGATTGGTGCTCGCTGAAGTGTCTGCCGACCACAACCTCGTGTGGACCGAACAGATGATGCCGGTCATGCCAGTCGTGCGCGTCAAGGACGTCGATACAGCGATCGACCTCGCCGTTCGCTCCGAACACGGGTTCCGTCACACCGCATCGATCCACTCGACGAACGTCGACACGATCACACGGATGGCACGTTCGATGGACTGCTCCATCTTCGTCGCCAACGGCCCCAACATCGCCGGTCTCGGCTCGGAAGGGGAGGGGTACACGTCGTTCTCCATTGCAAGCCCGACCGGAGAGGGCCTGACACGGCCCCGCACGTTCTCCCGGGTACGGCGGGTCTCCGTCGTAGGAGCGTTGCGCATTGTCTGAATCACCGACGCCGGCAATCGGGCTGTGGGAGTTCACGTCGATCCCTGCCGGGATCGAATGTGCCGATGCGATCATCAAAGGTGCCCCCGTCACGACCACGCTCACCGGAACGACCCATCCGGGCAAGTACGTCGTTCTCGTCATCGGAGACACCGCTTCAGTCGTGGTGGCAGGTGACATCGTTCGTGACGTGTCGAGGCCGTCGTTGGTCGACTCCGTGTTCCTTCCCGACGTCGCAACCGCCGTTGCTCGCGCGCTCGTCGAACCGCACGCCCCCATGAGAGCGAAGGAGGAGGCCGTCGGCGTTGTCGAGACGGCGACGATCGCTGCAGGCATCGACGCGGCAGATGCTGCCGTCAAGCACGCGGATGTCACTCTCTCCGGCCTGCGTCTCGCCGACGGTCTCGGCGGCAAGGCGTACTTCATCGTCGACGGCACCGTCGGTGAGGTCCAGGCAGCGCTCGAAGCAGCCGTGGACAGGTGCGGTTCCCTCATCTCAGATACGGTCGTCATCCCGCAACTCACACCCGAGCTGAGAGAGGATCTCGAGGTTGCCGCCCACTTCCTCGACCGGCTTGCCGCCCACGGAGGCCGCACGTGAGACTCGGCAGGGTCCGTGGCACCGTCGTCGCTTCGGTGAAGGATCCGGGTATGGAAGGCATGAAGCTCCTCATCGTCTAGCCACTCACCGAGACCGGCCAGGAGAACGGTTCATGCGTCGTTGCAGCCGACGCCGTGTACCAGTCCGGTGTCGGCGACCTCGTCTACTTCGTTGCCTCCCGAGAAGCCGCTGAAGCGATGCAACCGCGATTCGTGCCCGTGGACCACGCGATCGTCGGCATCGTCGACACCGTCGAGGTCCGTCCATGAAGGTTGGAAGGGTCATCGGGAACGTCGTATCGACGATCAACCACGAGTTCTTCGACGGTGAGCGCCTCCTCCTGTGCAAGCTCCTCGACAGGGGAGAGGACACTTCGGCGTACCTGATCTGTACGGACAGGGTTGGTGCAGGCGCCGATGAGATGGTGCTCATCCTCGATGAGGGGAACTCTGCCAGGCAGATCTACGGGATCTCGACCGGCCCGATTCGCAGCGTGGTCGTCGGCATCGTCGATGCCGTCGACGAGGTGTAGGCGCGTACGCCTCCAGTCTTCCATTTCCCCGTCCCCCCCTTCAGAGGGGACAAGCGAGTCTTCGAGCGAGGGGGGAGTGCGAGCCCGCGAGCGCGGTACGGCAAAGACTCAGGAACAGGCTGGTTCCACTTCGTGCTCGCAGGCTCGCCGTCCCCCTGCATCGCTCGTTCCTCGCTCTGCCGTCCCCCCTGAAAGGGGGGACAGAAGGGTGCACCACCCAGCACCTCGTAACCCTTGGGGCGGAAGCGTTCTACGGGTTCGTCGACACGCAGATCGCGGATCGA
>JAJRYI010000109.1 GCA_024275815.1 Actinomycetes bacterium
CCCCGCCTTTGGGAGCATCCGTGCCAATCGCTTCGATGCCTCAAGGACCAGGACGACATGTGAAGGAATTCACAACATGACAGCACGAACCGTATCACTCTCACCGACCGAGGTAGGCGACAGCCTGACTACCTACCTTGGTGACATAGCGAACCACGAACTCCTCACGGCGGACGACGAAGTCGTCCTCGCCCAGGCGATCGAGTCCGGCCGTGAGGCCGAAGAGAAGCTCGCCGCCGGCGGCGTACGAGGCGCCGAGAAGGTGCGCCTCCAGCGCGCCGTGCGCCACGGTAAGGACGCCAAGGACCGCTTCGCACAGGCCAACCTCCGCCTCGTTGTCTCCCAGGCCAAGCGGTACCGCAGCCAGTACGGCATCGAGTTCGTTGACCTCATCCAGGAAGGCAACCTCGGGTTGATCCGTGCGGTCGAGAAGTTCGATTGGCGCAAGGGTTTCAAGTTCTCTACCTACGCCACGTGGTGGATCCGCCAGGCGATGCAGCGGGCAGTCGCGGAGAAGTCCCGCACGGTGCGTCTCCCGAACTCGCTGCACGACACGCTGCTCACACTCAACGGAACACGCAACCGACTGCTCTCCGAGCTCGGCCGTGAGCCCTCCTCTGAGGAACTGTCTGCAGAGTCCGGGCTCAAGCTCGAGCAGGTGCTCGAAGCGCAGCTCGTTGCGGACTCGGTCTCACTCGAAGCACCCGTCGGCGACGACGGTGCAGTGCTCGGCGACTTCGTTGCCCACGATGACGAGGACGACCCGGTGCGCGAGTCCGAGCGGATGTCGACGATCGATGCTCTGCGTGAGGCCATCGACCGTCTCCCCGAGCGTGAGGCGTACATCCTGGCAAAGCGTGTCGGGTTCGACGACGGTCTTCCCCGTACCCACGAGGAGATCGGCAAGCATCTCGACCTCGGCCCGACCAGGGTCCGCTCGCTCGAGAAGCAGGCACTGTCCCGCCTCCGTCACCCCGCCTTCGGCCTCCGCCAGGAAGCGGATTTCTAGAGGTAGGTTCACCGTTCACAGCTGACAGCTCACAGCTGACAGCTCACAGAAGAAGGGTCTATCCGCGAGGAGTGGCCCTTCTTCGCTTTCGGCCATCGGCCATCGGCAGAAACCAACCGGTTCGCTTGCGTATCAGGACGCTAGAATCTTGAGTGTTCACTCAAGAATCGAGTTGGTGATGGCTGCTTCCAAAAAGACCCGACGTGTCGCGATCGTCGACGCACTCCGAACCCCGTTTGCAAAATCCGGCACAGCACTCAAGAGTCAATCCACCCTGGACCTCTCGAGTGCCGTCGTACGCGAGCTCGTAGCGCGCTCGGGTATCGATACAGGGGAGGTCGACCGGGTCGTCTACGGCTCGGTGGTCCAGAGCGTCGATGCACCGAACATCGCTCGCGAGATCGTCCTTGCGGGCCCGTTCCCCGAATCGGTCGACGCCTACTCGGTGACACGGGCATGCGCCACGTCGACCCAGTCGTTCGTCGACGGGGCACAGGCGATCCTGCTCGGTGACGCCGACATCGTCATCACGGGCGGTGCGGACTCTCTCTCGCGTCCTCCGATCACCTACTCGGACCGCTTCGTCGACATCCTCATGGAGGCGAACGCTGCACGGGACCTCCCCGCCAAAGCAAGAGCCTTCTCCCAGGTGAGGCCAAGAGACCTCGCACCTCATCCTCCAGCGATCGCAGAGCGATCGACGAACGAGACGATGGGCGACTCTGCCGAGAAGATGGCCAGGGCGAACGGCATCAGCCGTGAGGCCCAGGATGAGTTCGCACTGCGTTCCCACACCAAGGCCACAGAGGCATGGGAGGCAGGCGTCTTCGACAGCGAAGTGATGCCCTATCCGGTGCCACCACGTTTCAAGGACATCGTCGAGAGAGACACGATCCCGCGCGATGACTCATCCCTCGAGAAGCTCGCCAAGCTCAGGCCGGTGTTCGACCGTAAGTACGGGACCGTCACGGCAGCCAACGCATCACCACTCACCGACGGAGCCTCCGCACTGCTCCTCATGGACGAATCCGTTGCCAAGGCACTCGGCTACGAACCCAAGGCGTACCTTGCCAGCTACGCCTTCGCCGCTCTCGACCCCAACTGGCAGCTGCTCATGGGCCCAGCCTTTGCAACGCCGATCGCCCTCGATCGGGCTGGTATGACGCTCGCCGACCTCGACCTGATCGACATGCATGAGGCGTTCGCCGCCCAGATCCTGTCGAACGTCCAGGCGTTCGCCTCAGACTCCTTCGCCAGGGAACGACTCGGGAGGGACAAGGCGATCGGCGAGATCGACGATGCCAAGTTCAACATCTACGGAGGTTCGATCTC
>JAJRYI010000110.1 GCA_024275815.1 Actinomycetes bacterium
CTCCTGTGGGATCCCTCTTTTCGGATTCCACGCGAGTATCCGCTCTCGGTGCCGGCAACCGATCGGACAGATACCGGTTTCGTTCGGTTCGACAGCGCCGGGCGGACACTCGCCATCGGAACTCCCTCACCATCGGGGTACCTCGTGTACCTGGGCGATCCGACCGACCTGGGCACGGAGCCGATCCTGATCACCGACTCCGCGATCGCATGGCACGCGACCGAGATCGGCGCACTCGCCTGGGTTTCGCGTCTCGACGACGGCGTTGTCGGGCTTCACGCAGGATCTGTGAACCCGCTCACGGGAGAGGTGATGAACGAAACCCTCATCACGATCCTCGATGCTCCTGCACGTATCGTGCGATGGGACTCAGCCGGGTTCGTCCTCGATGACGGGAGAGAGATCCACTCACTCGATCCCTCCGGTCGATCCCTTTGGAGCAGGGAGGGCTCGCGTCCTTCGGTGACCCCATCACTCGTCGTCACGATCATCCCCGACCCCGTCCGAGGCACGAACCAGTGGACGGTCATCGACCGCACGTCTGGAGACCCTGCCGAACTCGACCTTTCCGGCGCACCGCGTGACGCCACGGTCGTGACGTCACCCGAACTCGACATCGTTGCCACCATCTCGGGGAACGACACACGCACGACGCTCACCGTCGGCGGTCCAGACCTCGCAGCGAAACGCATCGTGCAGATCGACGCCGACGTCACACCGATCGGGTTCACGACGAGCAACACCTACATGGTGTTCGAAGCCAACGGCACCAACGACCTGGTCTTCGTCAACTGGCGCACCGGGGCGACACAAACCCTCGACATCCCCGACATCTACGAAGTCATGGCACTCGAACTCGGCTGATCACATCCAACGAGCGAGTCGTGAACTCAGATCTCCCCTCGTTCCGACCTCGATCTCCGACAACCCCAACCACGTAGCGAACGTTGCGAGCTCAGACGCGAGCGCCTCCACTACACGACCGGCCGGTTGTCCCTCCTCTGAGAACGCAGACCGCACGAGCAATCGATCCGAGGCACGATCGGCTTTCAGATCCACCCGTGCAACGAACTCGCCATCGATCATGAACGGAAGAACGTAGTACCCGTACACACGATCAGGCTCTGGAACGTAGATCTCTATCCGATAGCGAAACCCGAAGAGTCTCTCTGCCCGCTCGCGGTACCAGACCATCGGGTCGAATGGGCTCAGCAACACTGCTCCGTCGATGCGCCGCGGACGAACGGCAGCCGGGTCGAGATACACCGGGGCTCTCCAGCCCGGTACGACGACCTGCTCGATAGCACCCTCGCGTGCGAGGTCTGCAAGGAACGCCCGCGACGTCGGAACATGCAGACGAAAGTAGTCAGCGAAGTCGTGGACGGTTCCAATCCCGTGATGGCGAACAGCGTCACGGAGCAATCTTCGATAGGCCTCGTCGCGCTCGACGATGCGATCATCAAAGATCTCTGGAGGGATCGTCCGCTCCGCCAGGTCGTAGAGCCTCATGAAGTTCCCTGTGCGCAGGGCACTGAGTTGTCCGTTGGCGAAGAGCACCTCGAGGGCGACCTTCCCCGGCCCGTACCCCCACCAGGCCTCGGTACGACGAGCAGGTGCCTCGAGATCGCGTACCGTGAGCGGCCCACGTTCGCGTACTTGGGCCAGTACGCCTTCGAGAAGACCTGGATGCCCGTCGAGAACCGACTTGGCTCGCCTCCACGGCTCCATCGTGTCCATCTTCCATCGCCACAAGGGGTACTGCTCGACGGGGAGGACTGCGGCTTCGTGCGCCCAGTACTCGAAGAGCTCTCCCGACGTGTTGATCCATGCATCGAGACCGTCGCGGTCGTACGGGCCGAGGCGGGAGTAGAACGGCATGTAGTGCGTCCTGACACACACGTTGACAGAGTCCAGTTGAACCAGACCAACCTGGCGCATGACGCGCCGATAGTGACGGCGGTCGATA
>JAJRYI010000111.1 GCA_024275815.1 Actinomycetes bacterium
TCCTTCAGCGCGGCGTCACTGCTGATCGTATTCACATCTGATGTCATCACATCGCCGACCTTCACGGACCGACCTCCTGTCGGGTGGAATTGGTTCCTTGCACCCAGGCTAGAGACTCCCGACGAACTTGACCACCCGAGCCAATGTATGAGCTATACACGGAGAACGCTACGATGACCCGTACGCGAGAAAGAACACCCCGGGGGAGCGAAGTGCCATTGCAGGTCACCTATCAAGGCAAGGTCGATGTCGTCGACGACGACGTCACCGCGCTGATCGGTTCCGATGCAGCGTCGACGATCCGGATCGTACGACCCGGTATCTCCCGGCGTCATGCTGTCGTGTCGTACGACGGCACCGGTTGGAAGATCGAAGATGCAGGAAGCCGCAACGGGACGTTCAAGGACGGACAACGCGTCCAGATCGTCGCTATCGACGAGCCGACAACCGTCTACCTCGGTCACCCGACAGACGGGGAGGCGATAACCCTCGCTCCTGAGGTCGCTACGGAGACCGACGAGTCGATGCCGACCATGGATGATGACCCTATCCAGGCCGAGGTCGACGAGTTCGTACTTCCTACAACACCACCTCCAGTGGTCGTCGCGTCGACGCCTCCGGTAGTCGCCGAGGAGCCCGATTCCACACCGCAGGCCCCTCGTGTGAGCGTTGCTCCAACCGCATCAGATGTCGAGATCGCTGCCCTGACCAAAGCTCTCCGGGACCAGATCAGCGCCGTCAAAGGCCTGACGTGGTCCGTTTGGGCAATGATCGCGGTGACCGCGGCGCTCGCCGTCATGACGCTCTTCGTCGGCGTTCTGGGGAGCTGAGGACTCAGACCTCGTCCTCGGTGTCCTGCAGGAACCGCGTTATCTCCTCTGCGATCTCGTCTGCAGTAGGGAGATCATCAGGGATCTTCGACGTCGTACCGACGCTGTGATCGAGGCCATCGACGAAATCGCGTGCATCCGAACGCTGTTCGAGGATCTCATCGAGACGAGCCACCTGATCCTCGGCCTCAGTCTCGAGCTCCGCGAGGTTGAACACGACGTCGAGTTGCCCTTCGACCTTGCGCAACAGGGATACCATCGCCGGGTGGTACGGCCGCCCGACGTACTGGGGAATCTGGGCCCAGTAGCCGATCGCCGGAACACCGCCCTGCTCTATCGAAGCACGAAAGACGGTGCCTGCTGATGCAGGCACGACGATCTCATCCATGAGCATTTCGTCGCCGGCAAGAAGTAACCGCGAATCCGACGAGGTACAGAACACAGCGGTATCGGCTGCGTGGCGTACCGGAGTCGGCACGGCACCAAGCGTCACGAGATGCGACACACCGAGAACACCGACGAGGTCCACGAGAGCCTCCGAGATACCCGACCATGCGTAGTCGGGTTCGTTCCCGACCATCACGAGCACGTCTCGTCCCGAGGGAGTGATGTGCACGATGTCCATACGCGGCCAGGTGAGCGAGATCATCTCGCCTGAGGAGAACCGGAGCACCGGTCGATTCGATCGGTAGTCGAAGATGGCGTCTGGATCGAACGACACCACGACCTCGCCCGCCTCCGCAAGCCAATCGGTCGCATCGCTCGCCGCCGATGCAGCGTCACCCCATCCCGAGAGACCCATGATGAGGACAGGGTCCTTCATCGGGGACGAGGGAGACAGGGTGTACAGGGACATACGTAGAGGATACCCAGCGGCACCGGATGGCTACCGGTGTCTGCCTACAGGTACAACCCGCTCCCGGATTCCTGGGCTCCACCTTCGATCGCCTTGCGCTGCCGCATGCGTTCGAGCTGTGCAGACGCTGCCATCTGCTGAGAGATGAGTGAAGCCTGAATCCCGTGGAACAGGCCTTCGAGCCAACCGACGAGTTGGGCCTGTGCAACCCGGAGCTCTGCCTCTGTCGGAGTGTCCTCACCGATCGGGACGAAGACCGCATCGAGTTCATCGATCAAGTCGTCGGAGAGGACCTCTTTGAGCTCCTCGAGCGAACGGTCGTAGATCGATAGGAGACGGACCCTCCCCGCATCGTCGAGGGGTGCCTCGCGAACCTCGTCGAGCATCGCCCTGGTCATCGAAGCGATCCTGATCAGCTTCGACGGTTCAGATACGAACGGCTGAGGCCTGTCGGGCTCACCGGCTTCGTCGGTCTCCACCACGACATCGGGTGTGACCGGATCGGGGCTCTCTGGGGGATGGTCGGATTCCATGGGGCAAGCATACGGCACGGACCACGGTGTCGATACCGGTACGATGACACGATGAACGACATCTCGACCCCGCCACAACCCGCACCAAGGAAGCATCGTCTCCGCACCATCCTCAAGGGGATCCTGTGGGGAGCACTCACCATACTCGTCGTCATCGTGATCTCCGGTTGGCTCTTTGCGAGATACTCGGTCACCCGCGCGTTCCCTCAAACCGATGGAACGATCCAGATAGAGGGCCTCACCGGGGAGGTCGAGGTCGTTCGTGACTCGATGGGGATCCCGCACATCTACGCCGACAACGTGAACGACCTCTTCCTCGCACAGGGGTACGTTCATGCACAGGACCGCTTCTTCCAGATGGACTTCTGGCGGAAGATCTCCTACGGCGAACTGTCGTCGATGTTCGGAGATACCCAGGTCGACACCGACACGTTCATCAGAACCATGGGATGGGGTCGCCTCGCTGAGGCCCAGTACGAGATCGCCAGCAGCGAGAACAAGGCCATCCTCGACGCCTACGCCGCAGGAGTCAACGCGTACCTCGCGACACAGTCCCCTGCCGATCTCAGCTTCGAGTACAGCATCCTCGAGTTGACCAACCGCAGTTACACGCCCGAACCCTGGACGGGGGCGCAGTCCCTTGCATGGGGCAAGGTGATGGCGTGGGACCTCGGAGGAAACATGGATGCTGAGATCGAACGCGCCCTTGCTCTTGCCTCACTCCCACCCGATCGCGTCGCACAGATCTTCCCCCCATATCCGGGAGAGCGGAACCCGTACATCGTCGCCAACCAGGACGCAGCGAAGATGGGGACGCCCGTCGATCTGACTCTGAGCCTCAACTCGACGGTTGCCCTCTCCTCGGCGAAGGCAGCGATCGATGCCCTCAACAGAGTCACCGGTGGCGGGGCCGAAACCGGCATCGGGTCGAACTCGTGGGCAGTGAGTGGTGACCTGACTCCGACGGGATCACCGTTCCTGATGAACGACCCACACTTGTCGAGCCAGATGCCATCGATCTGGTACCAGGTCGGCTTGCACTGCCGCACCGTCAACGATGCGTGCCCCTACGACGTCGTGGGGTTCTCCTTCGCAGGTGTCCCCGGTGTGGTGATCGGGCACAACGCGAACATCGCGTGGGGGTTCACCAACGTGGGTCCCGACGTCCAAGACCTCTACATCGAGAAGATCAACCCGCAGAACCTGAACCAGTACGAGGTCAACGGGGAGTGGGTCGACATGGACATCAGAACGGAGACGATCGATGTTGCCGGTGCAGATCCTATCGAGGTGACCGTCCGCTCGACCCGACACGGACCCATCATCTCGGGGATCTACGAGCCCCTCGAGGAGTTCGACACGGCAGGGATCGACCTCCCCGAAGAGTACGCCGTAGCGCTTCGCTGGACGGGGCTCGACGTCGTTCCCTCCGTCGTTGGACCGATCCTCGGCTTCGACCGTGCCCGCAACTTCGAGGAGTTCCGCGAGGCAGGCCTCCTGTTCGCTGCACCGAGCCAGAACCTGCTCTACGCCGACACTGCAGGCAACATCGGATACCAGATGCCCGGGAACATCCCGATGCGTGCAAAGGGTGACGGCACCCTCCCCGTACCCGGATGGACCGACGAGTACGAGTGGACGGGTTTCATCCCTTACGACGAGCTCCCCGCCGTGCTGAACCCCGAGTCGGGGTACATCGTGACGGCCAACAACGCCGTGATCGACGAGGCGTACCCCTACTTGATCACCCAGGACTGGGACTACGGGTACCGGGCGAGGAGGATCGTCGATCTCGTCACGTCGAACCCGGGCATCGATCTCGCTGACCAGGCGACGATCCAGTTCGACAGCTTCGATCTGAACGCGGACCGCATCATCCCGTACATCGAACTGTCCCTGATGGGTGCAACGGATCGCGAACTCACCCCGATCGAACTCGATGCCATCAGTGAGCTGTCCAACTGGGACCGCCAGAACTTCGCAGGCAGCACCGGCGCTGCGATCTGGAACGCCACGTGGCGCAACCTGCTCGTGCGCACCTTCCAGGACGAACTCCCGGAGGCCCTCTGGCCGGAAGGCAACTCTCGTTGGTTCGAGGTCGTCGGGAACCTCCTCGATGAGCCGCTGGATCCCTGGTGGAACGATGTCACGACCCAGGGCCTCGAGTCGAGAGACGACGTGCTCGCTGCCGCCTTCTACGACGCGGTCGCCGAACTCGACGGGCGACTCGGATCCGACGTCTCTTCCTGGACGTGGGGAGCGATCCACGAGATGACCTTCATCAACCAGGCACTCGGCTCGACGGGCATCGGGATCATCGATGACCGGTTCAACCGGGGACCGTACCCGGCGAGTGGCAGCAAGGGAGTCGTCAACGCGGTCGGATGGACGGCAACCGAGGGGTACCAGGTCAACTGGCTCCCATCGATGCGGATGCTGGTCGATCTCGGTGATCTGTCCCGGTCACGGGCGATCCACACGACGGGCCAATCCGGCCACGTCGACAACGAGCACTACGACGACATGATCCCGCTGTGGCTCGAGGGCAAGACCGCCCCGTTCCTGTGGAACAAGGCAGACATCGAAGCCGACGCCGAAGCCACGATGCTCCTGGTGCCATAGAACGGGCCGTCCCCCCTTCAGCCTCAATCCGCTGTTCGGCACCGCGAGCCCACCCCTCTCCCGTCCCCCATTTCAGCCTCAATGCGCTGTTTGACGGCGCGTACCGGCCTCTTCCTCCCGTCCCCCTGCAACGCTCGTACCTCGCTCTGCCGTCCCCCCTGAAGGGGGGGACAGACGAATGCCACGGCATACATGGAAAGGGTGCAACAGCCAACGCCGCGACACCCGTATGGGGGCCGACATAGCGGGCAATCGCCGACGCTCAAGCAGCGAATCCAGGAGGACGGAAGAATCGGACGACCTCGGGCCATGGTGCCGATACGCTTCGGGGATGCGAGTACTCGGGATCCTCCTCGCCACAGCACTCCTCATCGCAGCGTGTTCGCGCGAACCGGCCGTCACCGTCGAGGAGTTCGGCTTCTTCGGGGAAATCGTCGATCTCCAGGGAGTCGACACATGGTCGGTATCGAGCGACTTCTTCACGACCGGCGGACCGCAAAGCGAGCTGAAGGTCGGACCGGCAGAGTTCCTGCTCTCCACGGGTGTCACCGTGTCTGTGCCTCCATCTACGAGGGGTGGAAACCTCTGCGATCCACTCGCCGGGTACAGCGATCCGACGTTCCCGGACGAGTGCGTGATCCTCGGGGAGTGGGCGAGTGACGGTGTCGCTGCATGGTTCGGGCTCGTGGCGGGAGGAGATGTGATCGTCCAAGATGGTGCGCGGTACGTGTCCTTGCAGATGCTCGAGGTCAAGGGAGCGAACGGCATCGTCAGAACAGGGTTTCGAGATATTTCACTTCCCCTCACAGACGAGATCGAGAACGTTGGGTGCTTCGACCTACGCGACGGCTACATCCCTCTCAGCGGCTTCGCTCTGTCATCGAGCGGTGGATCGTACGCCCTCATCAACCTCGAGACGACGGTCATCGAGAAGATCGACTGCGGCTACGAGGGATGAATCGGGCCTCGGTACACAGGTGTCGAGTGCCACGAACCTCACGCCGTTTCGGCCTTGACTCTGATCGTGTGCCAGCCTTCGGCGCCGTCGGGGGCCGGTGGGGTCTCCTGGCCACCCTGGGTGAAGCCGGTGCCGTCGGTGGCGCGCACCGAGATGATGTGCTCACCCTCGGAGAGTTCCGTGTCCAACTTCCACTGGATCCAGGAGTTCTCCGACAGGGACTCGGAGAGGTCGGCGACCTGCCACGGTCCGTCACCGATCCGCACCTCGACCAGCTCGACGCCTCGTGTCGGCGCCCAGGCGACGCCTCCAAGGGTGTAGGGCCCTGCTTCGACCTTCGCACGATCTCGGGGCCGGTCGATGCGTGACTGCGTCTTGATCGGGCCTTCCTTGGACCATCCACGCGGGATCCAGTATCCGTCGAAGGCGTCCCACGTGGTGAGTTCGATCTCGGTGATCCACTTGGTCGCCGACACGTATCCGTAGAGGCCCGGAACGACAAGGCGAGCGGGGAAACCGTGGTTCGCCGGAAGAACCTCACGGTTCATACCGATGACGAGCATGGCGTCACGGTCGTCGAAGGCCATCTCGACGGGGAAGCCCGACGTCCAGCCATCGATGGACCTTCCGACCACCTGTTCCGCACCGGGCTGCACACCGGCCATAGCGAGAATGTCACGCAGGAACACTCCGGTCCACAGGGCATTGCCGACCAGTCGACCACCCACCTCGTTCGACACACACGACAAGGTGGCGTACCGCTCGACGAGAGGCATCGCAGCGATGTCGTCGTACGTGAGTACCACCTCGTTGTCGACCATGCCCTCGACCGTGAGCGTCCACTCCTGCGGATCGATCGTCGGGACGACGAGCGCGGTGTCGATGCGGTAGAAGGTCGCGTTCCCCACGACGATCGGAGCGACTCCTCCCAGATCGAAATCGTGGATGGCCGTCGGATCGATCTCTATCTCTACCGGTTCGGGAAGTGTCAACGCTGCTCTCTGGGCCTCGGCACGTCCACGGATCTTGCCCCGGCCGATGCCGATCGCCACCACGGTGACCGTCGCTGCACCCGCAAGGCCGAGCATGAGACGGCGTCGCGCGATGTCGGGAACGTCGTCGGCGGTGACGGTGTCCATCCGCGCCGGATCGGCCCAAAGCTTGATCGAGTACCAGGCCACGATACCGATACCCATCGCCATCATCGTCGAAGCGACCGAAGCAGGTACGCCGACGCCGGGCTGTGTCATCTGAGCGGCGATGCCGATGATCCCGGCAACGACGAACCCGCTCACGATCGGCCACGCCCGTCCAGCCGAAGCTTTCCCGAGGAACCAGCCGATGAGGAGTGACACGACGAAGATGCTGACGGCGAGCACGGCCTTGTCTGCGGTCCCGAACGTTGAGATGGCGAAGGTCTTGAGCCACGACGGTGACGCATCGATCACGTAGGTTCCAATGGCCGAGATGGCAGACGGCACGGAGTCCGACATGCCTGCGAACAGTTCTGTCGCTCCGAGGGCGACGGCGACGCCTGCGACACCTGCCCACCCGGATCGACGCTTCGCCTTGTGTATTTCTTGCGTGGTCATCACCGACATTGAACACCACATCGAGGCGAATCGTTCCGCTACAGGCCCATAGAGGCCAGGAATTCATCCTTTGGCAAGGAGTTGAGCACCTTGTCGGGTGTCACCCAGCCTTTTCGGGCCAGGGCGACACCCCACTGGAGGTTCGTGAAGCTTGCCGTGTGATGGGAGTCTGTCGAGATCGCGAACCGGACACCGTCGACACCGACCGCTCTGCGCAGAAACGTTGCAGGGAGATCGAGACGCTGCAGGCTGCTGTTGATCTCGATGACGGTACCCGTCGCTGCAGCGGCTGCGAGGACGGCATCGAGGTCGAAACGAATGGCCGGTCGCCTGCCGATGAGACGTCCCGTCGGGTGGCCGATGATCGAAACGGCCGGGTTCTCTATCGCTGCGATCAGCCGAGTGGTTTGAGCCGCCTCATCGAGATCGAAGTGGGAGTGCACCGACGCCACGGCGATGTCGAAGATCTCGAGGAACTCCGGGTCGTAGTCGATGCTGCCATCTGCTGCGATGTTGAGCTCGGCACCGTGGAGGATGACGATGTCATCTCGTTCGATGCGACATCGCTCGATCTCAGCGCGCTGGGCAACCATCCGTTCTCTCGAGAGACCGTTCATGTGCAGGTTCTCAGCGTGATCGGTGATCGCGATGTACTCGAGGCCACGTGCAACAGCCGCATCGAGCATGTCGTCGAGACTGCTGCGGCCATCCCCAGACCAGTCGGTGTGGACGTGAAGGTCACCGCGGATGTCCTCGACGCTGATCGGCTCCGGCAGCTTCCCTTCGTCTGCGACCGCGATCTCTCCTGTTCCCTCCCGGATCTCCGGTGTCATCCACGGCAGGCCCAGCACCGCATAGATCTCGCCCTCGCTCGCCGACGCGACGACCTCACCGGACTCGACAGACGACAACGCGTACTCGTTGAGTGTGAGCCCCCGATCGAGGCTGCGCTGCCGCAGTTCGATGTTGTGTCCTTTGGAACCCGTGAAGTAGAGCCACGCTGCGCCGAAGTTGCCCTCCGGAACGACACGTAGGTCGACCTGGATCACGTCGTCGATGACGA
>JAJRYI010000112.1 GCA_024275815.1 Actinomycetes bacterium
CGTATCGGCGTCGAGGGAACGCCCGATACCGTGGACGTCGGTGATGCAGAAGCGGTTGCCATCTCCCTCGTTGACGGCCACACCGACGGGGACCGGGAGGCTTCGCTTGCGGACGCCATCGAAGCCGCGGTTCCGATCAGTAGATCATCGGTGGTCGCCCCGGAGTTCAGGGAGTTCGAGCGCACGTCGACGACCGTGCTCAACGCGTATCTGACACCGATCACGTCTCGGTACCTCTCAGCGCTCGAAGAACGGATGGTCGCATCCGGGAGAGTTGGGTCGATGGCCGTGATGCGGTCCTCGGGCGGCCTCATGTCGGCACGCGACGCGGCGGGCCTTCCTGCTGCTGTGTTGCTGTCGGGTCCGGCGGGCGGTGTGGTTGCTGCCCGTGAGTTCGCGAGTGCTCTCGGTATCGATCACGTCATCTCGTTCGACATGGGCGGCACATCCACCGATGTGTGCCGCATCATCGAGGGATTGATCGACGTGTCGTACGAGCGTTCCGTGGCAGGCCACGTCTGCCGGATGGCCTCAGCGGGCATCCATACGGTCGGTGCCGGCGGAGGCTCCGTCGCCTGGATCGACCCGGGAGGTTCACTGCGCGTCGGACCGCGTTCGGCAGGCTCGATTCCGGGGCCGGCCTGCTACCGCCGAGGCGGAACCGAGCCGACAGTGACCGACGCGAACGTGGTCCTCGGGCGCATCGACCCCGAAACGATGCTCGGGGGAACACTCCCGATCGACGGTGATGCTGCCGAAGAAGCGGTCGCTGCACTAGCGGGCAACCTCGGGATGTCGACCATCGATACCGCCCTCGGGATCGTCGCGATCGCCGAAGAGGTGATGGCCGGTGCTATCCGCTCCGTGTCGATAGAGCAGGGCAGCGATCCGCGCGGAGCCTCGCTGCTGGCCTTTGGAGGGGCAGGTGGCCTGCACGCCGTGTCACTTGCGAGATCCCTCTCGATGGCGAGCGTCATCGTCCCACCCTTCGGTGGGGTGCTATCGGCCCTCGGATTGATGCTCGCCCCACCCCGTGTCGATCTCGCTTCGGCTGTGCACGTCGCAGACGCCGACCTCACCCCGGTCCATCTCGTCGTCGAGGACCTCGAATCCCGGGCCCGTGCCGAACTCGGCCGTGCCGGACACGAGGCGGTGAGTGTCGAGGTGACGCTCGACCTGCGGTATCTCGGTCAGGCCCACGAGATCGGTGTTCCCTGGCACACCAGTGAGCCGTTCGATGTGCTCTCGGTTCGTTTCAACGAGATGCACGAGGCACGGAACGGGTTCTCACGACCCGACGACTCGATCGAGATCGTTGCGGCACGATGCACAGCACGCGGTATCCCGGCTATCACCGTCGACGATCTCGGAACGTGGTCCCGCCGTTCGACGTCGCCGCCGGCGATGCGTCGGGTGGTTGGTGTCGCCGGGCCGGTGATGGCGACGATCCATGACCGGCGATCCCTCGAAGTCGGCGATGTCGTGGTCGGTCCTGCGGTGATAGAGGAAAGCGAGTCGACGACGTTCCTCGATGTCGGTGAGCGCGCTGAGGTGCGTTCCAACGGATCCCTCGAGGTGACGTGGTGAGTGCACACATCGATACGATCGCACTCGAGGTAGTTCGCAACCAGCTGGCAAGCATCGCAGAGGACATGGGGATCGTGCTTCGCAACACAGCGTTCTCCCCGAACATCAAGGAACGAATGGACTGCTCCGCTGCGGTGTTCACGGCCACCGGTGAGATGCTCGCACAGGCCGAGCACATCCCGGTTCATCTCGGATCGATGCCTGCATCGGTCGAGGCAGTCATCGAGGTCGTCGGACACGATCCCTCCCCGGGAACGCAGTACGCGGTCAACGACCCGTTCGCCGGAGGCACACACCTAAACGACCTGACTCTTGTTCGGCCCGTGCACATCGAGGATCGTCTCGTGGCCTGGGTCGCGAATCGGGCGCACCATGCCGACGTCGGTGGAGAGGCGCCGGGTTCGATGCCTGCACATGCGACGAGGGTCGATCAGGAAGGCATCGTCGTAGCCCCCATGGCTGCCGTGCACAGCGGGGTCTGGCTCCCAGAGTTCCTGA
>JAJRYI010000113.1 GCA_024275815.1 Actinomycetes bacterium
GCCATCGGCCATCGGCCATCGGCCATCGGCTGTCGCCAGTCGCCCGTGTACTGTCATCTCTGAGCTTCTCACCCAGGTTGGAGGTATGGCGTGACGGCGATTCGGATCGAGGACGACGGCGCGGTGCGCCACCTCGTACTGTGCAGGCCCGACGAGTACAACACGATCACCCCTGAACTCCGTGACGAGCTCGGTGAGGCGCTCGACGATGCCGACGCATCGGAGACGGTCAAGGTCGTGCTCATCCGTGCGGAGGGCAGGGCGTTCTGTGCGGGGTTCGGGCTCGATTGGTCGACTCTTGCTCAATCGGACGAGTCGGATGGTGCCGAGCGCGTATGGGACTCGGTGGCCGACATCCGTCAGATCGCCAGCTTCGGCAACACGTTCGCGAAGCTGCATGAGATCTCGAAGCCGACGATCGCTGCGGTCCACGGCTGGTGTATCGCCGGGGGGACGGACATGATCCTGAACGCAGACGTGATCATCGCTGCAGAATCGGCCCGCTTCGGGTACCCACCGGCGCGTGTGTGGGGTGTTCCCGAGGCGCCGTGGGTTTGGGTGGCCCGTCTCGGACTCGAACGCGCCAAGCGTTTCCTCTTCACAGGGGACGAGATCCCGGGGTCGGAGGCTGCCCGGATCGGCCTGGTGCTCGAGTGTGTTCCCGACGATGACCTGCTCGATCACACATCGTTGCTTGCACAACGGATGGCGTTGCTACCGATGAACCAGTTGCAGATGATGAAGTGGCTCCTCAACGACGTTGCCCGTCATCAGTACCAGCCCGATACGAGCCGACTTCTCGGGTTCCTCTTCGATGGTGTGGCCCGCCACACACAGGAGGGCCTCGATTTCGTCGATCGTGCGACTGAGGTCGGCTGGCGTGACGCTGTACGAGAGCGTGACAACCCGTTCGGAGACTACGGCTCGACGAGGTCCTGAAACTCAGCGGCATCGCCTCTGGTGATTCGCCCACGGATCCGCGGGTAGCGGGTAGGGCTGTGTCGGTAACACGACACTTTGTTGTTGTACCTGCTGAGAACCGTGTCGCAGTCCTCGGCCTGACACACACGTCCGGCGGCTCCCTGTTTCGGGGGACGGCGTCCTTGATCGCTCAGCTTGTGTCCGACGACCTCTTGCATGCTGGTCAACGCAGGTCTCCTATCTCTCTCGGCAACATCGCATCCAACCTATCACTTCCAGCCGACTGGAAGGTCAAGTGAAGAGTTGGTGGCCTGGTTCCTTATCGGCTTCCCCGGCACACCTCTTGACCTTCCAGCCATATGGAAGGTGTACGGTCGCCACGAGGGGGACAGGGAGAACAGGTTCTGATGACGAGGGAAGGGAGGCCCTGATGCAGGGCGCAGCACCCACGCACACGGTGATCGGCGCGGGCCCGGCAGGACTCGTTGCTGCCATGACACTTGCGAGGGCGCAGAGAAGTGTCCGCGTATATGAAAAGGCAGAGTCGGTCGGGCATCGTTTCGCAGGAGATTTCCAGGGACTCGAGAACTGGTCATCGTCGGTAGATGCACTCGAGCGCCTCGACCGCATGGGCATCGAACCCTCCTTTGCGCACAGGCCCTTTCATGAAGTGACGTTCTACGACCGGGCGCTACGGCCCGTCCATGCGCGATCGCGACAACCGCTCTTCTACCTGGTCCGGCGAGGACCCGAGGCAGGATCCCTCGACCGGGGGTTGCTCGATCAGGCACGAGACGCAGGAGCCGAGGTGCTCCTCGGCCGGCGGGCACAGCACGCGCTTCGAGGTGACATCGTGGCGACCGGGCCGCGCTACGCCGATGGCATCGCGACGGGGTACGTCTTCCCCACATCGCTCGAAGACCAGGCGCACTGCATCGTGTCTGAGGATCTTGCACCGGCAGGGTACGCGTACCTCTTGATCTGGGATGGTCGGGCCACGCTTGCAACGTGTTCGTTCCGCAAGACGAGCGACTGGAAGGAGGCTCGGCGACGAACGGTCGAGGCGTTCACCCGGCTCATACCGAACCTCGACATGGGTGACGCACGGCCGTTCACCGGCTACGGATCGGTGTTCGGGAAGACGGGTTTCGAGGACGAGGCCGGTCGCCTCTTCGTTGGAGAAGCTGCCGGCCTTCAGGACCCGGAGTGGGGGTTCGGGATGTGGTACGCCATGGAGTCGGGATCCTTGGCCGCTCGATCCTTGATCGACGAGTTCGACTACGCACACGAGGCCGGGCGGAGTTTCCGGCGTCGTCGCGAGGTCGCGCTCTTCAACCGCATCATGTTCGAGCGCCTTCCCGGTGCGTTCGTGCCCTATCTCTTGAAAAGGCACGCATCGTCCCCGGACCTCGTTGGAGAGCTACGCCGACACTGGGCGCCCAACATGGCCAAGTCGACCATCGCTGCGGCATCACTGGCGCGGTTCAGTCGCCGACGGCTCGATCATCCGGACCGTGCGTGTCATGCGGCCACATGCAACTGCGTGTGGTGTACCCACGGCAGGACCAACGACGTGGGTCACGAGGGCTGCTGTGGGGACATGTCCACGGCGGAACACGGTGCACAGGCGAGTGCTTGACCTTCCAGTCGAGTGGAGGGGATACGATCACACCGGCAAGATGGATATCGAACGGAGAAACTGTGATCACGATCACCCCCGAAGCACAACAGAAGTTGAACAAGGTCATCGCCTCCCAGGACGCGGCGCTCGGCGTGCGCGTCTCGGTGGTTCGCGGTCCACACGGTTGTGTGCATGGCTGGAGTCTCGAGGTCGAGGGTGAGCGGCGTTCCGACGATCGTGTGTTCACGTATGGGGATCTCGAAGTGATGGTGGAGCCGGACCTGGTTGCAGCACTCTCGGATGCCACGATCGACTACCGGGAGGACGCCACGGGCATCGGCTTCAGGATCGACGTTCCGGACCCAGTGGGGGCGGGCGGCCACGGTGGCCACGGAGGTTGCGGCAACCACTGAGTCTGCAACGCCGGTCCACTCCGGGTCTTCAGACGGCGATGCGAGGCGCCTCGTTCGTGTCCTGGGCAGCGGGAAGAAAGAGGAGGAGCGCTACGCCCGTGACGAGGAAGACGTCGGCGAGGTTGAAAGTGATGCGCCCTGCCGAGATCCAGTCGACGACCGCGGCCGACGGGAAGAAGTGCCGATCCTGGAAACGGTCGACGAGGTTGCCGAGTGCCCCTCCTGCGAGAAGCCCGTACGCCAGGGACGTCGTCCAACGGGACCCCCGTGCCGACCACAGGGCGGCGATCACCACGCCGAGGGTGGCGAGGACGACCAGTCCGGTTGGCGCAGGGATCCCGAGCAGGATCCCCCTGTTGGCAACGAGTTGCATCCGCACTCCGGCGAGCGTCGTTGGTCCCGTCAAGAGGGCGTGAAGCGCGATCTCCTTGCTCACCTGATCGATGAGGAGCACGCCGATGACCGCACCGAGAAGCACCCAAAGGGCGATGAGCCGTGTTCGCCGGGGTGGGTCGGCGATGGGAGGAGCATCGTCTGAACGTTGCGGTGGTGTTGGGTGGGTTGTCATGTGAGGGCTCATTGTCGACCATCCATTCGAGAGGAAGGTCAAGGCGAAGTTTCTCCGTCGGGTACCGTGAGCGAGCCTATCTGGGTATCTCGCTACTCCGACGTCGGCGACGTGACCGAGGTGCTTGGGAGCCGTGCCACAGCACGA
>JAJRYI010000114.1 GCA_024275815.1 Actinomycetes bacterium
CGGAGACCTCCGCGAGTCGGGTGCCGTCGAGCAGGACGCCGACGTCGTGATGTTCATCTACCGCGACGAGTACTACCACCCCGAGAAGGTCGAGTCCAAGGGGGTTGCAGAGGTCGTCATCGCCAAGCACCGCCAGGGTGGTGTCGGCAAGGTCGACATGACCTTCCTTCCCGAGTTCACGCTCTTTGCGGACATGGGCCGTGCCGAAGCGCCCATCTAGACCACTTCCAGACACAGAGGGTCTCGATCCAGTTCCGAACGCACCACAGATGCGCATAACCAACCTCGATGCGCTCCGAGGCTTCGCCGTGCTCGGGATTCTGTTGATGAACGGTGTGTCGTTCGGGCTCCCCGCTGCCGCCTACTTCAACCTGTCGGCAGATGGATCTGATGCGACGATCGACAGGGTGATCGGCGTGCTCGGCGAGATCTTCATCGACCACAAGATGATGGGTCTGTTCTCCGTGCTCTTTGGGGCCGGTGTCGTGATGTTCATGGACAGAGCAGCGGACAAGACCGACCGTCCGGTGATGTTCGGGCTGTGGTGCAACCTCCTCCTCCTCGGCATCGGGCTCCTCCACGCCCTCATTTGGGAAGGGGGACATCCTCGTCGTCTACGCACTGTGTGCACCGCTCGTGATCGCTGCACGCAAGATGCGGGCCGCGACCCTCTTTGCGATCGGCTCTGCAGCGATTCTGGCAGCGCCGGCCGTCGCCGTGTGGGCCCAGTCGACCGTCCCTGTCGACGGATCCGGCCTGGGCGACTTCTGGTACGTGACCGACATGCCGATGTCGGATGCCGTTGGCCTGTTCCTCCTCGTCGACTTCTTCGGCCGGGCGTTGGGCATGATGCTGATCGGTGTCGGTCTCTACCGGCTCGGTGTTCTCAGTGGCGGGCGCACACAGTCGCGGTACAGAACCATGGTGGCGTGGGGTTTTGGTGTCGGAGTGCCGATCGCCGCAGTCGGAGTCGCGGTCCAGGTGTTGGGTGGCTTCTCTGCATCGGCTGCCTTGTACGGTGAGATCCCGAACTCAATCGCGACGATCCCCGTCGTGCTTGGGTACATCGGTGCAATCACGCTGTGGAACAATCGGTCTGCGACATCGTTCCATCTTCGGATCCGCTCCGTTGGTCGGATGGCGCTGACGAACTACCTCATGAAGACGGTCCTGGGTGTCGTCATCCTGTCGGTGATCTTCGGCAGCGTTGACCTTTCACGATGGACGGTCCTCCTCTTCGTCGGGTCCGTATGGGTGGTGGAGATCTTGTGGTCGAAACCCTGGCTCGACCGTTTCGCGTTCGGCCCGGCCGAGTGGGTGTGGCGCTCACTCACCTACCGGTCGTTCCAGCCGATGCGACTGCGAGAGACCTGAGACCGGTTGGTTGGGGTGACCCGAGCGAGGTTCTCGCTGCGGTCACGCTTCTGGATGCTGCGTCGCGCCGCCCAGAAGTACGCGACCGCGCCCCCGACGACCTGGCCCATGACGAACAACCAGTACACCGATCCAAGTACGACCACGGGAAGGTCCGCCACCGACATCGCTGCGTACGAGATTGACGCGGCTACCGGCGCAAGCAGGACCGGCAACATTCGCCGAAACGAGGTTCTGCCTGCAAGGCGGTCGAGCACGCTTGGATCGTCTGTTGACGTACTGCCCGCACCTCGGCGCATCAACCAGTAGGTTCCTGCAAGCAGAATGCCCAGTTTCACAGGTGCCCAGGGCACCACAACTAGGACCGCCACAGCGAAATACGCTGCCGCGACCAAGGCAACGATCCAGGTCGAAGCGCGCGACGGTTTCCATCCGAAAGGCCAGACGAAACCGATCATCCAGTGAGCAATGGTGAACACGATGCCGACACCGAAGGCGTACGCGGCGAACTGTCCCGGCGTGAGCGGTGCACCGACCCCATCCGGCAGATCGGTGTCGCCGAGCGCCGCGACGAACGCCCACAACCCCCAAAGAAGACCGAATCCGGCACCGACCGCTGCCAGCAGCCTCGTGTGCGCGACCAGCAGCCACCGGCGCGTCAGATACCACATGCCGACGAAGGCGAG
>JAJRYI010000115.1 GCA_024275815.1 Actinomycetes bacterium
ACACCGAGCGGGCCCAGGCACTCATCAACAAAGCAGACGGCTTCCTCGACGAGTACGACGCGCATGTCAAGGCGATGTTCACGACGGATCTCTCATCCCAGGATGCTGTGGCCCGTGCCCTGTACTACCGCTTCTTGAAGCGCACCACAGCCCACGTCATGAACGTGCTCACCTCCCTCGTTCAGCCCCTCGACCGCCTCGACTACTACGACGAAGCGAAGGAAGATCGGTAGCCGGGAAGCCTCCCGGTGTTCACCGTTTACCGAATCCGTTCCGACTGTGAACTGTCATCTGTGAACTGTGAACTTCCTCTCCCCAACGGCTGACTTCGCGCGACTGACTATTGTCGTCTTCATGGACTTCACGCACTCTGCTCGCTCACGTAAGTATCAGGAACAGCTCGAAGCGTTCATGACGGAGCACGTCTACCCCGCAGAACGGGCCATCAAGTCGAGGGACCCTCTGCCCGGCGAACCGATCGAGGCTTCCCCCGAGCTCATCGAACTCAAGAAGATCGCACGCAGTCAGGGTCTCTGGAACCTCTTCCTCCCCGACGACGAGTACGGCGCCGGGTTGACGAACGTCGAGTACGCACCGCTCGCCGAGATCATGGGACATGTCATCGAGTTGGCCCCCGAAGCGACGAACTGCTCTGCTCCCGACACGGGCAACATGGAGGTCATCCACGACTTCGGGACGCCGGAGCAGAAGGAGCGGTGGCTGGTCCCCCTCCTCGAGGGTGAGATCCGATCGAACTTCGGTATGACCGAACCGGGCGTCGCATCGTCGGATCCGAGGAACCTGCAGTGCTCCATCACACGCGATGGGGACGACTACATCGTCTCGGGCATGAAGTGGTGGTCGACCGGGGCGATGACCAAGGACTCAAAGATCGCGATCGTGATGGGAGTGACCGACCCCGACGCCCCACCGAAGGCCCGGTACTCGATGATCCTCGTCCCCATGGACGCTGAAGGCGTCGAGGTCGTGCGCGGTGTACCCGTCTTCGGCTATATCCACCGCGGTGGCCATGCACAGGTGCGCTACAACGACGTGCGTGTTCCCGCTTCGAACATGATCGCCAATGCAGGTGATGGCTACATGATCGCCCAGGCACGACTCGGCCCAGGCCGTATCCACCACTGCATGCGCGCCATCGGACAGGCCGAACGAGCACTCGCGATGATGATCGACCGAGCCAAGACCAGGACCGCGTTCGGGAAACGAATCGCAGACCAGGGAGTCATCCAGGATTGGATCGCACAGTCACGCTGGCGGATCGATCAGGCACGTCTGCTCGTGCTCCACACCGCGTGGCTCATCGACACAGAGGGCAACCGGGCGGCACGACGCGACATATCCGCGATCAAGGTCGTCGCACCGAACACGGCCCTGTGGGTGATCGACAAGGCGATCCAGGTTCACGGAGGCATGGGAGTCTGCGACGACACACCGCTTGCATCGATGTGGGCGAACATGAGGACCCTGCGACTCGCCGACGGTCCCGACGAGGTCCACACCATGGTGGTAGCCCGCCGAGAAATCGGAAGAGACTAGAAGAAGAAGCTTTCGGCCATCGGCCATCGGC
>JAJRYI010000116.1 GCA_024275815.1 Actinomycetes bacterium
GCATGAGGCGTTCGCCGCCCAGATCCTGTCGAACGTCCAGGCGTTCGCCTCAGACTCCTTCGCCAGGGAACGACTCGGGAGGGACAAGGCGATCGGCGAGATCGACGATGCCAAGTTCAACATCTACGGAGGTTCGATCTCGCTCGGCCACCCATTCGGGGCGACGGGCGCCAGACAGATCATGACGATGGCCAACGAACTCGACCGGCGAGGCGGCGGCACCGCACTCGTCACACAATGTGCTGCCGGTGGCCTCGGGGCCGCTGTGATCCTGGAGAAGTAGACAATGACGTTCAAGAACTTCCACTTCGATCTCGACGACAACGGGGTCGCAACGGTCCTGGTCGATCGGCACGACGAGTCGATGAACACGCTCGGCGAGGAACTGGTCCTGGAACTGTCCGACGTCGTGGATCGGCTCGAGGAGGACGACGTCAAAGCAGTCGTCTTCGGGTCGGCGAAGAAGGACTTCCTCGCGGGGGCCGACATCCGCATGTTCGGCTCTATCTCGACGGCTGAAGAGGCTGTCGAGGCGCTCAAGGCGATCCACGAGCCGTTCGACCGTATCGAGGCTCTTCATCGTGAGGCCGGCAAGCCCGTCATAGCCGCCATCCATGGAGCATGTCTCGGTGGAGGACTCGAGTTCGCGCTCACCGCATCGAAGCGGATCTGTACGAACAGCCCACGTACACAGCTCGGCCAACCCGAAGTCCAGCTCGGTCTCATCCCCGGAGCAGGCGGTACACAGCGGCTCCCGGAGCTCATCGGGCTCCAGGGCGGTCTCGAGATGATCGTCGGAGGCAAGCCGGTGCGGCACCACAAGGCCCGCAAGCTCGGTCTCGTAGATGAGGTCGTCCCCGTCGAGGTCCTGCTCGAGGTCGCGAACAAACGCGCCTTCGAAGCCATCGACGCCGAGCCACCTGAGCGCACCATCGCGCTCAACGTTTCGACGAAGAACCTCCAGCGGCTCGCCCTCGAGAAGAACCCTGCAGGACGCAAGGTGCTGTTCAAGAAGGCCACCGACATGATGATGAAGGAGACCGGTGGCCACTATCCGGCACCGAAGCGAGCCATCGAAGCGATCCAGATCGGGGCCGAGCACGGCCGTGCAGCCGGTGTAGCTGCCGAGATACGCTTCTTCGGAGAGCTCGTCCTCACGCCCGAATCGGCTGCGCTTCGATCCATCTTCTTCGCAACCCAGGGGCTCAAGGCCGACACCGGCGTCGACGGCGACGCCGAAGCTCGGAAGGTTGACCACGTCGCCGTCCTCGGTGGCGGGCTCATGGGCGGAGGCATCGCTGCGGTGTCCGCCGTCAACGCCGGAGCCGTCGTACGCATCAAGGAGATCGACAACGCCGGCGTCGCCCGCGGTTTGGGGTACGTGTCGAAGGTCGTTGCGAAGCGTGCGAAACGGCGACGGATGACACCCTTCCAGGTCGAGCAGATCATGAACCGTGTCACCGGTTCGCCAGAGTGGATCGGCTTTGCGAACACCGACATCGTCATCGAAGCGGTCTTCGAGGATCTCGACCTCAAGCGGACGATGCTCGCCCAGGTCGAAGAGATCATGGGACCCGATACGATCTTCGCGTCGAACACGTCTTCACTGCCGATCTCAGATATCGCCGCGAACGCGCAACGTCCGGAGAACGTCGTCGGAATGCACTACTTCTCACCCGTCGAGAAGATGCCGCTGCTCGAGGTCATCACAACCGATGCGACCAGCGACGAGGTCACGGCGAGCGCGGTTGCTCTCGGCAAGGCGCAGGGCAAAACCGTGATCGTCGTCAACGACGGTGTCGGCTTCTACACGACGCGGCTCCTCGGCCCGTACTCGAACGAAGCAGCGTTCCTGCTCGAGGAAGGCGCATCGGTCGAAGAGATCGATGGTGCCATGACCGATTGGGGGTTCCCGATCGGTCCCCTCCTGCTCGCCGACGAGGTCGGGATCGACGTCGGCGCTCACATCGCGGTGATCCTCGCCGACGCGTTCGGCGAACGGATGCGGGGCCCGGCGATGATGGAAGGGCTGATCGCGGACGATCGCAAGGGCCGCAAGAACGGCAAGGGCTTCTACCTCTACGACAAGGGCGAACGCGGTGACGTCGACGAGTCCGTCTATGACGCCCTCGGACTCGGACCACGCACCGGGGCGCGCAAAGAGAACATCGCAGAGCGCATGTCGATGGCGTTCATCAACGAGGCGGCGCGCTGTCTCGAAGAGGGCATCCTTCGCTCCGCTCGAGACGGCGACATCGGCGCTGTCTTCGGGCTCGGCTTCCCGCCGTTCCGCGGTGGGCCGTTCTGGACGATCGACCAGATGGGTGCCGAGACGGTGGTCGACAGGCTGATCGTCCTTGCAGCCAAGCACGGTGACCGTTTCGAGCCTGCCCAGATCCTGCGCGACTACGCAGCTGAGGGCAAGAAGTTCAGGAGCTGAGCGAGACCGAGCTTTGCTCGGCAGAACCTGGTACCCGGAAGACGCTCGGATAGGTGAAAGCGGTCGGTGGGTGTACATCTCACAGATCACAGTCGAAAACCTGGGCTATCCCTGGATACTTGTGCTTCGCCGGTGAACGGAGAACGGTGAACAACTGCCGCCTGTCCGCGCGTCCTCTTGATACCTGGTGAGGGCCACCAGGTCAGATCAGCCGCCCTGGTTGAAGTTGCGGCGGATACGCATCTCAGTGATCGTGTCCATCATCTCGTCCTGGTGTTCTTCGAACTGCCGGGCACGTCTCGAGTCCATCCAGTCGTGCACGAAGTGGGCCATCGCGTAGATGACGAACAGGGCGAACCCCCCGAACACGACAAGAGATGTCATACCTCAAGGGTATCAAACCGGTGGAACACCTTCAGGGGACTTCACCATCTCGGGGAAGGCTGCTCGCGGGAGTGCCCCCACCGATGCGGGGGCACTCCCGTCACAGCGCACGTCGCCTCCTGGAGCGACTGCGGATCCCTTCCTATGCGGTGGCTTCGTCGTCGTCGGGCTTCCTCACGAAGACGAAGTAGATGCCTCCGATGATCCCGAGAGCGCCGAAGATGACCAACACTGCCGGGATGTACGTCCCGAACAGGTTGAGCTGGCCCATGGCGTCGTTGGCGTCGTTCACCGCGTCCTGGACGGAAGCAGGCGACGTCACGTACTCGAGATGCTGCACCTCGGCGAGAGCGATCGGCTCGGGTGCTCCTGGAACAGTCAGAGCCACCGCCCTCGACTCCATCACGTCGATGTCGATGAGGATCCCAGTCGTCGGCTCGATCCAGTACGTCTTGTCGAACGCGAACGTGTAGGTCAGCGGCACGGGGTCGGGCATCGCCTCGAGGACCGGGCCGAGCTGTGCCATCATCTCATCGGGAAGACCGAACGCCGGAGCGAGTTGCATGAGCGTTGCCTTCGGGAACGCCGGTGGGAACTGCGCAAGGAGCTCCGGATCGACGATCACCTTCGGCTCGGACACGGCACGGTACTTGTACGTCTTGACGCCGGCTCGTTCTTCCTCACCGACGTACTTGATCGTCGTCGGGGACTGCGTGTCGCCGTTCCAACCGATGTAGTCGGTCGGCTTGGAACCGATGGGCCAACCGATGACGAGTCCCTCACGCGGCGTGATGCGGGCATCACCCGAGAAGTCCTCGATCGCCTCCATCGTCTTACGGTCGATGGCGTAGATACTCAGTGACTCCGCTACGGGGCCCTGGGGCGAGTTCATCACCGCGTAGTCAGAGACGATCGCACCGTCGTTTCCTCCGACCTCGAGCGTCTTGACGGTTCGATCGATGGTCACGGGAACGTTCCTGAGGAACAGGTTCGCCATGTCACCGCTCCGGAGCGCCGCGGCGTTCAACATCACGCCCAGCTCACCCTCGTACACCCTGGTGGCGTCGACGTCTGCCGGGAACTTCGCCTGCGAGGGCAGTACGACGTACTTCACTGCCAATCCGCCAACGAGAAGCACGACTCCCAGTACGAGAATCGCGATCCCGAGACCGTTCTTTTTCCCCATCATTGCCCACTTTCGCTCTCGATGTCATCCGGTCATCCCAAACCACTACAGATTAGGCGCTTTCCCGCAAGGCGTCGAAAGCCC
>JAJRYI010000117.1 GCA_024275815.1 Actinomycetes bacterium
GCTCATTGTCGACCATCCATTCGAGAGGAAGGTCAAGGCGAAGTTTCTCCGTCGGGTACCGTGAGCGAGCCTATCTGGGTATCTCGCTACTCCGACGTCGGCGACGTGACCGAGGTGCTTGGGAGCCGTGCCACAGCACGAAGAGCCCCCGGACGTTGGTCCGAGGGCTCTCCATGTCGTGGATGTGCTTCGGTCGGTATCAGCCGTCGACCTTCACGGAGTCGAACATGATGTGCATGAACGGCTGCTCGACGCCGTTGGGCAGGAAGAAGTTGGACGGTACGGGCACGTCCATGACGGGACCACCGTTGCGCAGCACCACCGGCGGCAGGATCAGATGCGCTTGCCAGGATCCGTTCGGATCCACCTCATCGTTGAACGTCAGCTCGTAGCCGCTGCCGTCTGCGTTCACATCCGTACGGACGCGCTGGGAGAGCATGAAGTGAACGAACCGCGTGTCCGTCTGTTCCACACCGTTGACCCAGAGCCTGCCTGCGCCCCAGAAGGCGACATAGGACATCACCTGAGGCATGAGCGGAGTGCCGATGCCCGTTGCGCCGTGCTGGAGTGAGTTGATGCCGACGCCACCGAAGTTCTCGTGATCGATCTCGGGGAGCGCCTTCTTGACGACGAGCTTGTACTCGTCACCTGCAGGGCTCGTGAACTCGAACTCCGCGTCGATCTCATCCTTCGTCGTCGGACCCGACACTGCCGTCACGTCCTTGACCTCGATCGACGCCTCACCGGTGATGGGCTTCGACGTGTCCGAGAACGGGGTCGGGGCCGGCTTCGAGCCATTCATGGAGAAGAAGTAGCCGTTCGGGGTGCTGGCACGTTTGCCGAGCGGAAGGAGATCGAGGCCCTTCTCAGCCCCAGGGGTTCCGAAGACGGCGGCGTCGAGTTTCCGTGGACCGGGGAGGATCCAGCGGACGCTGTCGCCGGTCGTCTCTACCTCGACCTTGTTCGGTGCGTCTACGACGCGGTTGCCTGATGCTGTCGAGTGGGCGATGGCGATGACGGCCGTCCCCACGATCATGAACGCCGCCAGCAGTGCGACGAAGAGTGTCTTGTGACTCCTCATGAGATCCTCCTGAGTGATTGTTGGTCTCCCCGGCTCCTGGCCAGGACGAAGGGTCAACGACCTGCCACGCGCGGGGCGCACACCTATGTCGGACAGGCGACAATGTTCGGCGACGGACTCACTTGTCCCCCCTGAACCTCGATCCGCGGACTGCCCGTCGGCAAACCTGTAGAACGCTTCAGCTCCAAGGGTTGTGAGGTGTTGGCTGGTGCGCTCTTCTGTCCCCCCTTCAGGGGGGACAGAAGAGCGACGCAGGAGCGATGCAGGGGGGGGAGGGCGAGCCTGCGAGCACGAAGTGGAATCAACCTGTTCCTGAGTCTTTGCCGTACCGCGCTCGCAGGCTCACCCTCCCCCCTCGCTCGTAGGCTCGCTTGTCCCCCCCCTGAAGGGGGGACGGAAGAAGAGGCCCGGTATCGCGGCATCGAACAGCGGATTGAGGCTGAAGGGGGGACGGGGTCAGCGTTCGTTCTCGCGAATGGCGGAGATGATGGGGGTGAGGATCTCCGGTTCGTGGCCATCGGGGCGGGTGTAGAAGCTGATGCGGTCGGCGATGTCGCCGTAGCGCTCGGCGATCTGGCGTCCGACTGCATCGGGAGTACCCGAAACGGCGAACGCGTCGAGCATCTCATCGTTGATCACATCGGCCATCTCGCCCCACTCGCCTCGCTTGGACATGGCGTTGAGCGAGTCCTGGACATCACCCCAACCGTGGTGGTCGAGGACCCCACGGTATGCAGGCGTCGAGCCGTAGAACGCGATCTGGAGCTTCACTGCGTGACGTGACGCTGCCATGTCGTCTTCGTCACGGCCCGTGACGACGAACACCGGCAGGGCGATCTTCACGTCGTCGGGATCTCGCCCCGCCGCAAGGGCACCTTCGCGTAGCGTGGGAACCGTGACATCGCGCAGGTACGACTCGGTCGTGAACCCGTGCGCCATCAAGCCGTCGGCGACCTCACCTGCGACTCTCGTCATCATCGGTCCCACGGCTGCAATGAACACCCGGGGCTTCCCGTGCGGACTCGGGGGTGGAGCGAAGAACGGGGTCATCAACAGGTGGGTGTAGAACTCCCCTTTGAACCGAAGTGGCGTGCCCTGCGCCCAGGAATCCCAGATGGCGTGCATAGCTTCGATGTACTCACGCATGCGCCGTGCCGGATGTGACCACTCCATCGAGCACCGCTTCTCGATGTGCGGCTTGATCTGGGATCCCAAACCCAGGATGAACCGGCCCGAGTAGGCCTGCAGGTCGTGGGCGAGATACGCCATCGACATCGGGTTCCGGGCGAAGGCAACGGCGATCGCGGTCCCGAGTTCGATGTTCGTGGAGTGCTCGGCC
>JAJRYI010000118.1 GCA_024275815.1 Actinomycetes bacterium
CATGTGGCCTGAGAAGGGCCAGAGGGACACTCGACCTCGACTCGGTTCCGTCGAAGCTCCCGACTCCCGCTGATCCACGTCACTGCATGTTGCGGAGACGTCCTCGAAGCTTGTCGCCTGGGATGTGTTCCACCTGTTGTTCTTCCGGGATCTCGGTGTCGTCCGTGCCTGCCGTCGTCCCTTCGTACCAGGCGGCGTAGTGTGCCGATGCAGGCCACGCGGACAAGCCGTGGAGGAGCACGGACAGTCCCACAGTGGTTGCCCCCACGGCGATGATCGCCGAAGCTCCTTCGGCGTCGGCACCGACCACGACCGTTCCCATGAACACGAGCGATGCAAGTCCCCGAGGGCCGAACCATCCGATGTAGAGCTGGGTCGGCCATGCCAGACCCGTGCCGATGAGTGCAAGCGCAACGGGGATCATGCGCACGATCGTCAGGCTGAGGACCGCGTAGAGCACGACCTCCCAGGTGATACCTTCGAGGGCAGGCGTGAGGATGAACACTCCAAAGACGAAGAACGCGAACATCGTCATGACGTGGGCAACCCCCTCAGAGAAGTCGCAGATGTCCGGGTACTCGCGACGCACGTTGGCTCCGAACACCAATCCACCAACGAACGCGGCGATGAACCCGGACCCCCCGACGGGGTCGGCGAGTGCGAAACACAACATCGCGAGAGACACGACCGACACCTGTCGCCAGCCGCGGGTCATCCATCCGTGGTTGTAGGCGTAACGGATGGCCTTCGCTCCGACCCACCCCACCACGACACCGATCACGATGGCAAGCCCGATCTCCTCGGCGAAGATCTGGACGATCTCCCGCCCGCTCTGCATCTCATTGGCCGCACCCGCTACGGCGATCGTGAGGAACGGCACAGCGATACCGTCGTTGAGGCCGCTCTCAACGCCGAGCCCCTGCCGAACGAGGCCCGGCACCCTCTCGTTGGACACCACGGCTTGGCCGAGTGCAGCATCTGTCGGGGCGAGGATCACGGCAACAACCGCTGCAGGCCAGAATCCAAGGCCCGGAACGAGAACCATGGCAACGAGCGTGCCGAAGACGATCGTCAGCGGAAGGCCGATCCCGAGGAGACGTCCCGGCAGGAAGGCCTCTTTGCGAATCGCACGCGCGTCGATGAGGACGGCGTCGGAGAACAGGATGATCACGAGGGTCATCTCGAGGAGGATCTGGATGGCATCGTTGCGCACGTCGAGTGCCAGCGCATCCACCGACGTTCCTTCAGTGAGCAGTACCACGGCGGCCAGGACGCCTGCAGCTGTGAAGACCATCGGACCGGTCAGGGAACTGTGCTCGAGTCGTCGTGAGATGAGGGCGTAGCCGAGGAACAGCGCCACGATCAGTGCCTAACCCACCTGATTCCTCCCTCAGTTCACGTGTCGAATCCACCCTACATAGGGGCCGGCACCATCGTACGCCCGGCCAGCTCCCGGGGTGCGGCCGGTCTGGCTTCACTGCCCCACTGCTCGGTCTCAGTCCTCGAGCTGTTGCGCTTCGATGAGCACGAACTCGACGATGGACTCGCCGCCCTTGGAGAGCGTCATCGTGTCGCCATCTACCGAGAACGTCTCTGCCGACTGAAGAAGGCCGAGATACGCCGTCTCCTGCTCCACGACACCCTCTTGATCCCCGCACGACATGAGCGTCGATGCGAGTGGGCCGATGGTGATCGAGTCTCCATCGATCGAGTACGAACCGCTGTAGTTGTTGCATCCTGCAACACCCGAAACGGTGCCGTCGACGAAGTTGGCGACGGGAGCCGCGGGTTCGATGGTCGGCATGGAAGCTCCATCGATCGTCATCCCCCGGGCGACCCACGATCGTCCCTCGATCTCACCGTCGCCGTCGCTCAGTGCCAGGCCCACAATCACGATGAATCCAACAGCACCCAGCGCTATCGCCCCGTACTTCAACCAGTTCTCGTTGTCCATCGTTGGCTCCCCTCACCATCGTCGTTGCACATCATCAGCGGCCTGAGCCTAGATCGCAACCTCAGACACCGTGTCACCTGCTCCCTCTCGAACGCCGATGACCAGGACCACGCCTGCGATGATCACCGACACCACAGCTGCGACCGCAGGACCCGGTATGCCGAACACGCCGAAGAGCAGTGGCCCCACCCCAGCACCGACTCCTCGGGCGAGGCTCATCGCAACCACCATCCACCCGAGGTACCTGGTCCTCGATTCCGGCATCAACTCGGAAGCCAGCGGAATGGACGACACGATGGTGAACTCGAAGCCGAACAGGGCGATGGCGAGAACCGTGAGTCCGAGTCCCAACTGAGCGCTCGCCGGAACCAGCAATGCGTAGCCAACGGCCGACACGATGAGACCCACCAGCACAGCACGCCGCTTTCCGATGCGATCCGTGATCGCAAATGTCATACTCTCGCCTGCAAGCTCCGA
>JAJRYI010000119.1 GCA_024275815.1 Actinomycetes bacterium
CACGAAACCCTGGGCGATGGTGTACCCCATCGTCAGACGGTTCCCCAGCACGAATGAGAACGCTGCCCACAGCTTCTTGAGATCGAGGGGGATCCGCCGCTCCGGCGGGAGCGTCTCGGAGAGCCGTGTCGACCAAAGGAGGACGACGGCGCCGGTGATGGCGATGAAGACGTACACGAACCGCCAACCTGAGAGGCTGCGGAGGCCCGCCCCGAGACTCGGAGCGAGCAGCGGTACGAGGAGGAAGACGGCCATGACGAGTGACATCGTCTTGGCCATGCGATGCCCCACGTAGATGTCCCGTACCACCGAGAGAGCGGCGACCCTGGCACTCGATGCTCCGAAGCCGATCACGAAACTGGCGAGGTAGAGGAACACGAGAGCGGGGGACAGCGCGGCGCCGATCGCACCGCCCATGTAGACGCCGATGCCGACGTACAGGACGGCTTTGCGTCCGAGCGCATCCGACAGCGGACCCCACAGCACCTGTCCGATCGCCAGGCCGATCAGGGAGAACGTGATGACCGGGGCCACGGCGTTCGAATCCACAGCGAGACCGAACTCGTCGCGGATGACGCCGAAGGATGGCAGCGTGATGTCGACGGCGAGTGCGGCGAGAGCCATCGTTGCTGAGATCAGAGCGATGAACTCGATGTGGTTCAGCTTGGTCTGGGTTGGTTCTGTTTCGACGTGCATGGGACCGTCGCGAGCGTAACGGGGGTCGAGGTGGCCTCAGCCGGGGTCGTCACCCGTCGCGACCGCGAGACCCGACGTGGACCAGTCGCTCCATGACCCCACGTAGAGGTCGGCTGTTCCAAAACCGGCGACAACCATGGCAAGGATGTTGTGGCACCCGGTGACGCCACTCCCACAGTGTGAGATGACCTTGCCGGCGTCGTCGATCCCCACCGATGAGAACCGCTTCGCAAGGTCCTCCGGGGGAAGGAAGGTGAGGTCCTCGTTCAGATTCTCGGTGAGGGGCATCGAGAGAGCTCCCGGGATGTGGCCGGCGATCGGGTCGACGGGTTCCTCGTCGCCGCGATACCGCTCACGAGCCCGTGCATCGATCACGATGCGATGGGCGGGACGGTTCACGACGTCGTCCCTCTCGACGATGCTGCTCCACGGTCGCGCTGTGAAATCGCCGACGCATGGTTCGGGAATCGTCGAGTCGAGCACGCCCCCTGCAGCGGTCCACGCCTGGATCCCACCGTCGAGGACGAACGCCTCTCGATGTCCCTGGTTCTCCAGCATCCACCACAAGCGTGCAGCGATGCCGCCACCGGCGTCGTCGTAGCCCACGACGATCGATGATCCATCGATGCCGAACCGTTCGCAGGTTCGGGCGAACTCTTCGGGCGTTGGAAGCGGATGTCGTCCGGGGCCGTCGAGTCCTGCAAGGTCGGCATCGAGGGATGCGTAGACGGCGCCCGGGATGTGGCCTGCGAGGTACTCGGCCTTCCCGCGTTCGGGTTCGGTGAGGTACCAGCGACAGTCGACGACGACCAGGGACGGGTCGTCGATCCGCTCGGCGAGTTCCCCGGCACTGATCAGTGGACTCTTCATGTGAGAAACCTACCGCGTCGGTAGGGTGGATGCATGACCACGGTGCATCTCGTCGATGGGACCTATGAACTCTTCCGTTCGCACTTCGGCGCACCACCGCGCACGACGGCAGACGGTTGGGAGATCGGTGCCGTCCACGGCATGGTGGCGTCGATGCTGTCGCTTCTCGCCGAAGACGGCGTGACGCACGTCGGCGTGGCGTTCGACTCTGTCATCGAGTCGTTTCGCAACGACATGTTCGACGGGTACAAGACGGGTGAGGGAACGCCACCTGAACTCCATGCGCAGTTCCCCGTCGCCGAGCGGGCGATGGAGGCGCTCGGTGTCGTGGTGTGGTCGATGATCGAGCAGGAGGCAGACGACGGTCTCGCAGCGGCGGCGACCAAGTTCGCTCCGCAGGTCGATCGGGTGGTGATCATGAGCCCCGACAAGGACATGGCCCAACTGTACGGGAACCCCAAGATCGTCGGGTACGACCGCCGTAAGGCCGCCTTCATCGATGCCGATGGTGTGCGGGAGAAGTTCGGCGTGTCCCCCGAGTCCATACCGGACTACCTTGCGCTCGTCGGTGACACGGCCGACGGGATCCCCGGGTTGGCGGGGTGGGGGGCGAAATCGACGGGACTCGTCCTGACCCGCTACGTCCACCTCGATGCGATCCCTCCCTCCGACGAGGATTGGGACGTCAAGGTGCGAGGTGCGACGAAGCTCGCCGCGACGCTTCGTGAGAACATGGATGCTGCACTGCTCTACCGGGATCTTGCGACGCTGCGCACCGATGCCGAGATCCCCGAGACGATCGACGACCTCGAATGGAAGGGTGTCCACCGCGCCGAGTTCGAGGCGTTATGCGACGAACTTGACTTCGGTGGGATCCGCAACAGGCCGAGCCGATACTTCGGGGACGCCTGAGTCCCCTCGGGAACGCTTCCTGTGAACGGTAAGCCTCTCTTCATCGTCGATCAGTTCTCGATGCCGACCGGATCGAGATCGTGGGCATCGGCCACCTGCTCGAGGAAGACGAACTCGGGGTACGCAGACCCGCCGTGCTCTGAACGGTCCAGCCCGATGATCTCCTCGGACTCTGAGACACGAATGCCCATGGCGAGATCCACGATCTTGAACACGGCGAACGACGTTGCAAAGGCCCATCCGATGATCACCAGGGCTCCGACGGCCTGGATCGGGAGGGAAGCATCGGAGGTGAACAACCCGACGGCGATCAGCCCCCACAGGCCGGCAGCACCATGGACCGAGACCGCTCCGACGGGATCGTCGATACCGGACTTCTCGATCGCCGACACGGAGAACACCATGATCACGCCTGCGATGAGTCCTGTGCCGACAGCTGCAGGGAACGACAGGCTCGCCGCGCCGGCTGTGACACCGACGAGTCCGGCGAGAACTCCGTTGAGGGAGAACCCGACATCGGGTTTCCCCGTGACGAACCACGCGGTGAACATCGCTCCTACCGAGCCTGCAAAGGCTCCGAGCGTCGTCACCACAGCGGGTGTCGCGATGTCCTGTCCAACGGCTGCGAGCGTCGAGCCAGCGTTGAAGCCGTACCAGCCGAACCACAGGATGAAGACGCCGAGGGCGCCGAGCGTCACCGAGTGGCCAGGTATCGGCCTGGGTCTCCCCGCAGCGTCGTACTTCCCGATACGGGGGCCGACGACGATCGCCCCGGCCAGTGCAGCCACGCCGCCGAGCATGTGCACGACGCCGGAGCCGGCGAAGTCGAAGAAGCCGATCGACGACAGCCAGCCGCCGCCCCACACCCAGTGCGCAACGATCGGGTAGATCAGGCCGGTGAAGAACGGTGTGTACACGAGGTAGGCAGAGAACTTGACTCGACCCGCGACCGCCCCCGAGATGATCGTCGCGGCTGTGGCAGCGAAGACGACCTGGAAGAACCACTCACTCGCCCTCGACGGATCATTGAAGAACCACACGTCGCCGTACCCGATGAACCCACCGACCGTCGAACCCCCGTAGGCCAGAGCGAAGCCGAACGCCCAGTAGGCAAGTCCTCCCACGGAGAAGTCCATGAGGTTCTTCATGATGATGTTGCCTGCGTTCTTGGCCCTCGTGAAGCCTGCTTCGACGAGGGCGAAGCCTGCCTGCATGAACATCACGAGGACCGCTGCGAGGAAGAGCCACACGGCGTCGAGCGAGGCCGCGATCTGTGTCGCAGACGTCGTTTCCTGCGCATGAGCGATACTCGCAAGTGGCCCAACAACGGCGAGCGTCGCTGTCACCGTCATGATCGTCATCCGTCGCTTCATCTCATCCTCCCGGTGGGGTTGCTGCGTGGCGTTCACGCTACGAAGTCGGTGTTTCCCCACCGTTACCCGCCCGTTACGACCACCGAACGATCCCGTTTCCACAGTGTTTCGCCACTGACACGCCGATGCTGTGAACTGTGAACTGAGAACTGTCTTGTGACATAACCCCCTCCATCGTGGTGAACTACTCCCTATGTCCGTCATCGAAGTACAGAACCTCACGAAGTCCTACGAAGACATCCTCGCCGTACGCGGCATCGACTTGCGGATCGATCAGGGAGAGGTATTCGCGCTGCTCGGGCCGAACGGTGCGGGGAAGTCGACGACGGTCGAGATCCTCGAAGGTCACCGTATGAAGACGTCCGGATCGGTGTCGGTTCTCGGGTACGACCCGACCGATCGTGCTCGCGAGTTCCGTGAGCGGATCGGGATCGTCCTCCAGGAGACCGCGATCGAGGAGCAGCTCACCGTTGCCGAAGCGATCGACATCTACGGATCGATGTACCCGAAGCGCAGGAACACGGGGGAGTTGATCGAGATCGTCGGCCTCGAGGAGAAGGCGGATGCCCGGATCAAGACACTTTCGGGTGGCCAACGTCGGAGGCTCGAGCTCGCTCTCGGGATCGTGGGCGACCCGGACCTCATCTTCCTCGATGAGCCGACGACGGGGTTCGACCCATCGGCACGTCGACAAGCTTGGTCGATCGTCGAGAACCTCGCGTCTCTCGGCAAGACGATCCTTCTCACCACCCACTACATGGATGAGGCCCAGGTCCTTGCACACCGTGTTGCGGTGATCGCACGGGGTGAGATCGTCGCCGAGGGCTCACCCGAGTCGCTCGGTGATCGCCAGACGGCCAAAACGGTGATCACGTTCTCTGCAGACGCG
>JAJRYI010000120.1 GCA_024275815.1 Actinomycetes bacterium
ACGATCGCTGCCGCGTCGGTCGGTTCACAGGGCCGAGTCATCGTCGTGTTCCAACCGCACCGCTACACGAGGACGGCAGATCTTGCTCCCGACTTCGGTGCACCTCTCGCCCTTGCTGATGCCGTCATCGTCACCGACGTCTACGCGGCAGGTGAACAGCCGATCATCGGGGTCAGCGGTCGACTCGTCGTTCAGGCGACAGATGCTGCAGGAGGTGACGTCCGGTTCGTGCCGAGGATCACCGATGTCGCCGCTGTGGTTGCGGACCTCGTAGAGCCGGGCGATACGGTCTTGCTTCTCGGGGCGGGGGACATAACGTCGGTTGCAAGCGAGGTCGCCCTCGCCATCGAGGCGCGAAGATGATCGATCACCCGAGCGTGCGGGACAACGTGCCCCTTGCGCCGCTCACGACGTACAAGGTCGGTGGAGCCGCCCGCGTGTTCGCTGAGCCGGGAGACCTCGCCGAACTTCGCGAGATTCTTTCACTCACACCCCCAGATACCCACATCGTGGTACTCGGGCGGGGAAGCAACGTCGTCATCTCCGAGAAGGGCATCGACGGCCTCGTCATCAAGCTCGGTCGATCGTTTCAAGCGGTCTCGGTCGGAGATGATGGAGACGTGACGGCCGGTGGGGGAGCTGCGTTGCCGAAGGTAGCGCGCCTCGCCGCAGCCAAGGGACGTGGAGGTCTCGGCTTCTTCGTCGGCATCCCGGGGAGTGTCGGTGGTGCTGTTCGTATGAACGCCGGCGGTCACGGATCCGACACCGCCACGGTGATGGCCACCGCAACGATCCTGGACTCCACGACACGACGGATGACGCGTTCGACACCCCGGGACCTCGCGATGGGCTATCGGAGTTCCAACCTCACAGACACGGACATCGTCGTTCAGGCGACGTTCGTCACCACGGAGCGAGACGTCGATGCCCTCGAGGACGAGATCCGCGAGATCACCCGATGGAGAAAGGAGAACCAGCCCGGTGGGACACTCAACGCAGGAAGTGTGTTCAAGAACCCGGACGGCGACTTCGCCGGGGCGATCATCGAACGTGTCGGCCTGAAGGGAGAACGGTTCGGGCCGGTCGCCGTATCGCCCGTCCACGCGAACTTCCTGGTTGCCGGTGATGACGCCACTGCCGACGATATCTTCTCCTTCGTGGAACACATCAGAGCGATCGTTCGCGACAGGACCGGTATCGATCTCGAACCCGAGATCAAGTTCCTCGGTGAGTTCGCCGGTGATCGGGAGGCGTCGTGACGACGATGGAGCCCCGTGTTGCCGAGCGTCGCAGAAGTGTGTCTGAGGATCGGGCCCGTCGCAGACTTCGCTGGATCCTGCTTGCAATCGTGGTGGTGGCGGTCGCCGCGTTCGGGTTCTGGATGATCCGCAGCCCGTTCCTGTCGATCTCGACCGTGGAGATCACCGGGGCAGAGCGTTCCGATCCCGCGGTTGCCCTCAACGTCCTCGGTGTCGGGGTAGGCACCCCGACGATCGACGTACGCGCATCCACCATCGAGAGAGCCCTCGAAGCGGACACATGGGTAGCGTCGGCCGACGTCACCCTGGCGTGGCCGGGTTCGATCGTCATCACGATCAAAGAGCATGTCCCCGTGGCACCGGTGCGTTCCGGAGATACCTGGGTGTTGGTGTCTGAGGAGACGACGGTTCTCGAGGAAGCGGCTGGAGTCTCACCGGACAGTGCGATCGTCGACATCGACGTCGGCAGTGTCGTCGCCGGATCGCTGATAGACGATCCGTTCGTAGCCGGTTCGGTGGTGTTCATAACCGCCCTTCGCCCGGACCTGACGGTGGGGGCCGTTCTCTTTCGTGACGGAGATGGGTTGTTCGCAACGGTCGCCGGACACAGGGTTCGCCTCGGGCGCCCCGTCGATCTCGAGGCGCAGGCAACCGTGTTGGCGACACTCATCGACAGCGGTCTCGCCGAGGGCGCGTCCATCGACCTGATCGCGCCGCTGCGTCCCGCAGTGACCAACCCTCAACCTCAGGTAGAGGATGAGCAATAAGCGCCCCGGATACCTCGACCTGGCGACTAAGGTTGCGGTGAACCTTCGTGGGGAGGGATGGATCAGATGACAGAATCGAGCAGGCCGCCGAGTACCTACCTCGCGGTCATCAAGGTCGTCGGTGTTGGCGGGGGCGGTGTCAACGCCGTGAACCGCATGATCGAACTCGGTGTTGGCGGTGTCGAGTTCATCGCGATCAACACCGATGCCCAGGCACTCTTGATGTCCGACGCTGACGTGAAACTCGACATCGGGCGAGAGTCGACTCGTGGTCTCGGTGCAGGAGCCAATCCGGAGATCGGTCGGGGTGCTGCAGAAGACCACCGCGACGAGATCGAAGATGCCCTCGAGGGCGCAGACATGGTTTTCATCACCGCAGGAGAAGGCGGGGGCACCGGAACCGGTGGAGCACCCGTCGTGGCTGAGGTCGCACGATCGCTTGGTGCTTTGACAGTCGGTGTCGTGACGCGCCCGTTCGGGTTCGAAGGGCGCAGACGCAGCGTTCAAGCTGAACAGGGAATCCAGGGCCTCAAGGCGGCAGTCGACACGTTGATCATCATCCCCAACGAACGACTCCTCGAGATCGCAGACCCGAACACACCCATCACCGATGCTTTCCGCATGGCCGATGAGGTGCTGACGTCGGGAGTGAGAGGGATCACCGAACTCATCACGACCCCAGGCCTGATCAACGTCGACTTCGCCGACGTCCAGACCGTGATGTCCGATGCCGGATCCGCTGTGATGGGTATCGGCGTTTCGACCGGGGACTCACGCTCGCAGCAGGCAGCCGAGAAGGCGATCTCGAGTCCCCTCCTCGAGACCTCCATGGAGGGTGCACGCGGCGTGTTGCTCTCGATAGCCGGTCCACGGGACATGACGTTGCACGAGGTCAACACAGCGGCGACCCTCATCTCGGACCACTCCGATGCAGATGCCAACATCATCTTCGGTGCAGTGATCGACGACACCCTCGGCGACGAGATGCGGGTCACCGTCATCGCTGCCGGTTTCGACCACGATCGGCGGAACTCGTTCTCGCCGACGACTCCTGGTTCGACGCCGCGCGCTCGCCCCTCCATCTTGAGGGATGATGACGCTCCGATGTCCGGCGACGACCGCGGAACAGACGAGATGGACATCCCGGGGTTCGTCCAGGGATGATCCTGCCTCCCGGTGTCGGGGGGGTCGTCTTCGGCACGAGAGCTCTCGGGGATGGGCGTTCGGATCCGATAGTTCGGTCATCGGTCTCTGCCGAACTCGGTATCTCGAAGGACTGGGCGACGATCAGCCAGGTTCACGGATCGCGCGTCGTGACCGTGTCGGGGCCCGGGTTCTACGGTGAGGCCGATGCGCTCGTCACGACTTCGATCGGGTTGCCGATCGCCATCGCCACAGCAGACTGCGTTCCCGTCGTCCTCCTTGGAAAGGCGACGCGCGCCGTTGCGCACGCAGGATGGAGAGGTGTCGCGCGAGGAGTCGTCCCGGCCGCGGTCGAGTGCATGCAGGCTCTCGGAGATGAACCAACCACAGCGATTCTCGGCCCCCACATCGGTGCGTGTTGCTACGAGGTCGGGCGAGAGGTGATCGAAGAGGTTGGGGGCTTCGCCGCCCGGACGAGATGGGGGGCATCGAGCGTGGATCTGGGCGCCGCGATCCGATCCCAGCTCCCCGGTGTCGAGGTGGTCGACATCGGCCGCTGCACACATGACGACCCATCGATGGCGTCGTATCGTGAGGATGGGACGCGAGAGAGACAGGTGACGATCGTATGGATACCGCGGGACTGAGCGCCGTCCGGGCGAGGATGCAAGACGCTGCCGAGCGTGCCGGGAGGGACGTCGACGAGATAGATCTCGTCGTGGTCTCCAAGATGCGATCCAACGAGGAGGTGCTCAGCGTCTATGGAGCGGGAGAGCGGATCTTTGGAGAGAACCGTCAACAGGGACTCCGAGCGAGGATCGAAGCGGACCTCCCTGCCGACATCACATGGCACTTCATCGGTCCGTTGCAGTCTCGCAAGGCTCGTTACGTTGCCGCCCACGTGGGACTTCTCCACTCGCTCGATCGATTGTCCCTCGCACAGCGTTGGGTCGCCGTCGACGGTGGCCCTGCACTGATCCAGTTCAACCTCGCCGGTGAACTCCAAAAGGTCGGGTTCGATCCCGGGCGCGCCGACGAGGTCCTGGCAGAGGTTCTCGAGGTCGGTGTCGACGTTCGCGGTGTGATGGCCATCCCGCCACTCGTCGAGGACCCGGCCGAGTCCGCACCGTGGTTCGCCATGCTGCGGGGTATCTTCGAACGCTATCGTGACGAGTCACCGCTCATCGATGTGTGTTCGATGGGCATGACGAACGACTTCGAGGTTGCCATCGCGGAGGGTGCCACCACCATTCGCGTGGGAAGGGCTATCTTTGAGGGTACGAACACCGGCCGGCACTGACGACACGTGGGAACGACGCAATGGCATCAATCTGGAACAAGACGCTCTTCTATCTGGGACTCGTCGACGATGAAGAGCAGCAAGGTGCAGACGTAGCCGCCCCGGTGGGAGATACGCGAGCGGCTGCGCCCCAAGCGCCACCACCAAGGGCCCCGGAGCCTTACGAGTCTGCGACCGCGTCGGTTCGGCCTCCCGGAACCGTCCCCGTGTCGGGGAGACGTGTCGAACCCCCCGCATCGACGGCCCGTCAGGTATCAGGCGATCGCCATCACGCAGAGGCAGGGGTTCTCATCCACCCCAACGCAGGTTCTATGTCGACCGCCGAGGTACCGGTGCGCCGATCCGAACCCGAATCCCAGATCATCGTTGCGCGGAATTTCTCAGACGCCCAGACGCTTGCGGACTCGATCCGGGCCGGCCGCACGGTGGTGCTCGACCTGAGGAGCACGGAACCTGAGATGGTCAGAAGGATCGTCGATTTCGCATCGGGCCTCACCTACGCGCTCGATGGCAAGATGTCCAAGACGACCCAGGGTGTCATCCTCGTGACACCGACCGGCGTGTCTCTCGGTGTCGGAGAGCAGGAACGCCTCGCCCGTCTCGGCCTCTTCGCCCAGACGATCTGACGTGAGTCTCCTGCGGTCACTGATCCAACTGCTCTCGCTCGCACTGCTGGCGTGGATCGTCCTGTCGTACATCGTCGTGTTCGGCCGCGTTCCTTGGGATCATCCGATCCGTAAGGCGTACGACTTCCTGTCGCGCATCATCGAACCGATCCTCCGGCCGATTCGTGCCGTCGTTCCCCCGTTGCGGATGGGCGGTGGAGCGCTCGACCTGTCACCCCTCATCCTGATCTTCGGTCTTCAGATCCTCTCGAACCTTCTGCGCTGAGACGCCCCGGCGTCACTCGACCCTGTCGATGGTGAGTCCGATGTTCGTTCCGTCGATCTCGACGTGTTCGGTGCCGTCGGACGTGTCCGGAACGATCTGTGTCGCCAGCACCTCGCCTGCGATGAAGGACTCGTGCCTGGAGAGCGCCTCGGCGATCTCGTCGTGGGAGCAACTCCACCGCAGGATGATCCGGTCGGTGACGTCGAGGCCCTGGGATCGTCTCAGCGCTTGAACACGGTTGACGATCTCCCTCGCGAGGCCTTCGATGCGCAGGTCGTCGTCGAGTTTCGTGTCGAGGGCCACCGATATGGGTCCATCGGAAGCGACGACCGTGCCTTCACGTGGCGTTCGCGTGACGATGACGTCATCCTCGGTGATCGCGACGCCTGCGACCCGGGTGCTCCGGCCGTCGAGAAGATCTGCGATCGCGTCGTGAGAGAGCTCGGTGATGGCGGATGCAACCGTTTTCATGTCCTTCCCGAGTCTCGGGCCCAGGGCCTTGAAGTTCGCCTTTGCCTCGAGATCCACGAGTCCAGCTTCGTCGCTGTGGACTTCGACAGATCGCACATTGAGCTCGTTGGTGATGAGCGCTCGATGGCTCTCGACGGCTCGTCTCACCTCGTTGGAACGTGTCACGATCGTCACGGTGTGGAGGGGCTGGCGGACACGCAGGTCATGGCGTTTGCGAAGACCGCGGCCGAGGTTGACGACCGTGCGAACGATGGACATACCAGACTCGAGTTCGGCGTCGATCGACGCGTGGTCCGCAACCGGGTAGTCGGTGTGGTGCACGCTGGCGGGGGCGTCCGGGTCGATGGAGCGGACGAGGCCCTGGTAGATCTCCTCGGTGACGAACGGCAGTATCGGAGCGGCTACAGCGGCAAAGGTGGTGAGCACCTCGTAGAGAGTTGCGAACGCAGCCATCTTGTCGACCACGTCGTCGCTGTCACGTCGGGACCAGAAGCGGCGCCGGGATCGACGTATGTACCAGTTCGTGAGGTCACCGACGAACCCGATGATCGGCGGTACGACCGCGTAGAGGCGGTACGCCTCCATCTCCTCGTTCACATCGGCGATCAAGGACTGGAGTACCGAAACGACCCAGCGGTCGATCTCGGGACGCTCGGCGAGTGGGGGAGCAGCAGCGAGGTCCTCGGCGGTGAGACCATCGGCGTCGGCGTAAGTGGTGAAGAACGAGTAGGAGTTCCACAGCGGCAACAGAACGGTACGAACGACCTCGCGTACACCGGCCTCCGAGAAGCGCAACGGCTCGCCGCGCACGATCGGCGAGTTGATCAGATACGCGCGAAGCGCATCGGCACCGAAGGCATCGATGACGTGGGACGGATCCGGATAGTTCTTGAGCGACTTGGACATCTTGCGGCCGTCCTCAGCGAGAACCATGCCCGTGACGATGCAGTTCTGGAACGGTGCTGCATCGCGGATCGCAGCGGAGAGCACGAGCAGCGTGTAGAACCAGCCACGCGTCTGATCGAGGCCCTCAGCGATGAAGTCGGCAGGGAAACGGTTCTCGAAGCGCTCCTCGTTCTCGAACGGGTAGTGGATCTGGGCGAAGGGCATAGAACCACTCTCGAACCAGCAGTCGAGCACCTCCGGGATCCTCGTCATCGTCCCTTCACAGGCCGAGCACGGGAACGTGACGAGATCCACGACGTGTTTGTGGAGGTCCTCGAGCATGGTGCCAGAGAGATCGAAGAGTTGCCGGCGCGAGCCCACGGCGATCTGTTCGTCGCAGTGATCGCACTCCCACACCGGAATGCACGAGCCCCAGTAGCGGTTCCGTGAGATCGCCCAGTCACGTGCGCCCTCGAGCCAGTTCCCGAACCGCTTCTCCCCGATGGCAGCAGGCACCCACAGGATGTCACGATTCACCTCGACCATGCGGTCTCTGAACTTCTCCACGGCGACGAACCAGGTCGGGATTGCCTTGTAGATGAGCGGCGTACCTGTCCTCCAGCAGAACGGGTACGAGTGCCTCATCGTGGAGCGACGTACGAGCGCGCCGCGTTCGTCGAGGAGGTCCATCAGCTTGGTGTCGGCGTCTTTGACGTTGACACCGACGACCTCGGGGACCTCCTCGGTGAAACGGGCTTCGGCGTCGACGGGATCGACGAGCGAGGTGATCCCGGCAGCTTGCATCGCGAGGAAGTCGGCCTCACCGTACGCCGGTGCCATGTGGACGAGGCCGGTCCCTTCGACGGTCGTGACCTCGGGGGAGGTGATCACTCGGAACGCACCCTTGGCGCGTTCTGAGACGAAGTAATCGAACGGTGGCTCGTACACCGTGCCGACCAGGTCTCTCCCCGGGGCAGTCACATCGATCGTCGCGTCTTCACCGAATACGGTTTCGACGAGTTCGCCAGCCACCCAGTAGCGGCGATCATCCTGTGGCACCGACACACGCGCGTACTCGATGTCCTCTCCAACGGCGATGGCCAGGTTGGACGGAACGGTCCATGGTGTCGTCGTCCAGAACACGAGCCAGTCACCCGCGTCGATCGGACCGTTGGCGTCGGTCACGCGCACACGAACCGTGATGGCAGGATCGTCGACGTCGCGATAGTCGAGGTTCGCTTCGAAGTTGGAAAGGGGTGTGGTCGCCCCGTAGGAGTACGGAAGCACCTTGAAGTCCTGGTAGATGTACCCGCGATCCCAGAGCTCCTTGAACACCCACCACACGGACTCCATGAAATCGGTGTCCATCGTCTTGTAGTCGTTGTCGAAATCTACCCAACGCCCGATACGCCGGGTGATGTCGTACCAGTCCTCCGTCGTGTTGTTGACCATCACCCTGCACGCCTCGTTGAACGTGTCGACACCGAGTTCTGCGATCTCGCGTGGTCCCGAGACGCCGAGCTGCTTTTCGACCTCCATCTCGACGGGAAGGCCGTGTGTGTCCCAGCCGAACCGACGCTCGACCCGGTACCCGCGCATGGTCCAGTACCTCGGGACGATGTCCTTGATGATCCCCTGGAGGATGTGCCCGTAGTGCGGTGACCCGGTAGCGAACGGGGGACCGTCGTAGAACGTGTACTCGGAATCGGCGCTCCGCGACTCGACGGACGTCGCGAACGCGTCGATGGAGTCCCAAAAGTCCAGTATCCGGCCGTCGAGTTCGGGGAAGTCGGCGTGGGGGCCGATCTTGGGGAATGCGCTCTGTGATGCCACGGTTCGTCCTTGTCTCGTCACCTCTCGGTGCCGGGACGGGGGACCCGCGGTACCACCCGGCTTGCCGGTGTTCACCGGCCGCTTCGTTCACCCGTCTCGTGGGTCGACGGCGGGTTCTACTCCCTTACGGTTTCCTCCCGCAGCTCGGGGGTGATGTCGCGTCCGGTGTGGATGCAAGGCTCTCACCAACCCAAGCTCGCTGTGATCCACAACTCGAACGGGCGTGTCCCCGTCCATGCGTAGCGGGAGGTTAGCCACTCTGAGAGCCGACCGTGACCGCTACCCTCGTGCCATGCCAGACCTTCCCATCAGATCGACCGAAACGTCGATTCTCATCGATGTTCTCGTCGTTGCGAACGCGTCCCGCAACGGTGTGGTCGGCATCCACGGAGATCGTGTCAAGGTTCGGGTGACGGCTCCACCCGAGCGGGGAAAAGCGAACGCAGCTGTTGCCCGATTGTTGGCCAACGAGACCGGAGGGAGTCGCGCCGAAGTCGTCTCGGGTCACAGCTCGCGTGCCAAGACCGTCGAGGTCTGGGGCGTTGGTGTGCAAGCTGCTGCACGGAGGCTCGTCGAAGAACCGTGAACAACTCCCAGCGGCTGCTACATTCTGCGCTTCAGGAGGGTTCATGGCCAGAGAGCTAGCCGCGTCGACACTCAAGAAACTGGAGCGAAAGCTCCAGGACGAACGTGACCGACTCGAGAAGATCATCAGTGATCACGAGCGCGATCGTGAACTCGCGATGCTCGCTGAAGGTTCGGCCGATCGCAGCCCGGATCCCGACAACGTCGACGGGGGAGCGATCGCCGTCGACCTCGAGACAGATCGATCCATGGTGGAGAACGCCCGTGCTCTCCTCGACGCGGTCATCCACGCTCAAGACCGCATGGAGAAGGGCCTCTACGGCATATGCGAAGTGACAGGCGAACCGATACCGGTGGCGAGACTGGAAGCGATTCCGTACGCGACGATGACGGTCGAAGCAGCCAAGCGAAACTGAGCAACCGCCAGCTCGCCATCACGATCGGCGTCCTGGTCGCTGTTTTCGACCAGCTCACGAAGGCGTGGGCGCTCAACGAGCTCGTCGACGGACCCATCGTCATCATCGAGGACGTGTTCCGGCTCCGATTGACGTTCAACACCGGGGCGAGCTTCTCGTTGTTCTCCAACGGTGGCGTCATCATCGCGGTCATCGCGTTCGGGGTGATCGG
>JAJRYI010000121.1 GCA_024275815.1 Actinomycetes bacterium
CCCCCCCCAGGGTCGTCATGTTGACACGCGCAGGTGAAGTAGCCTTGTTCGCATGGGTTCACGACAGGCAACTACCGAAGTCCATGCGGCGCTCCTCGACGCGGCGCGTGAACTGATCGCCGAGATCGGTTACACGAACATGTCCCACGCGGATATCGCTGCGGAGGTCGGTATCGGTCGCACGACCTTCTACGAGCATTTCAGCTCGAAAGAGGACGTACTCGTCGAACTCGTCAAACGGGACCTCCCCCCGCTGTCGGAAGCCATCGTCGATGCAGTCGACACAGATCTCCCGCCTGCTGAACGGCTGGAGGCGTTGACCTACCGGATGGTCGAGTTCGTGGGCACGGACCACGTCGGCTTGATCCTGCACACCGAAGTACCGCTGCTGAGTCCTGAGGCCCAACGAGCGATCGCCGAAGCGCATCAGGGAATCGCATCGGTGTTCTCAGGTGTGTACCGCCAGGGTGTCGCTTCGGGTGTGTTCCGTTCGATTCCACCCCGACTCGTCGGGCGGATGATGGACCAGATCATCATGGCCGGAGGCAAGGCGGTCATGGAGTCGAACAATCCATCGAAAGACGTCGACGAGATCGCAAGAGAGACCGCGCTGATGCTCGTTTCTGCGTTGCGAGCCGATCCGGAGTCGTGACGATGCGCGTGAACATCGTCACGCTGTTCCCCGAGTACTTCGACTCGCCGCTCGAGGTCTCCTTCGTGCGAAGAGCCATCGCAGATGGGCTTCTCGAGGTCGTGACCCATGATCCGCGTATGCATGCAAAGGGGGCGCATCGCCAGATCGACGACGCGCCTTTCGGGGGAGGGGCGGGGATGGTGATGATGATCGAGCCTCTCGCAAAGACGCTCGAACCGCTCGCCGACACGCACCGTGTTTTCTTGACGCCTGCCGGAACCCCGTTGGATCAGGCGATGCTCGACCGGTTCGCCACCATGCCCGAGATCACCTTGGTGTGTGGGCGGTACGAAGGCATCGATGAGCGGATCGTGGAGCACTTCATCGACGAAGAGGTCTCGCTCGGAGACTTCGTCCTGCTCGGCGGCGAGGTCGCGGCCGCAGCGATCGTCGAGGGTGTTGTGCGTCTTCTTCCCGGTGCGATCGGCAATCCGGCGTCCACCGAGAGCGAGAGTTTCCGTTCGCAACTGCTCGAGGAGCCCCAGTACACAAGGCCTTCCGAGTACCGGGGGTGGAAGGTACCCGATGTTCTCCTGTCCGGTGATCATGGGGCGATCGAGCGTTGGAGGGCTGAACAACGCCTGTCGAGGACGCTCGAAAGGCGTCCGGATCTGATCGATGACGAAGGCTCAGACGGTTAGGGCAGCCGCTTGTGTAGAATCCCGGGTTCTACCACCGCATAGTTCTTTGTTCGGAGGATCCCGTGAATACGATCGAGGAGATCGAAGCGGCGCAGCTGCGCGACGACATCCCGGACTTCGGTCCCGGCGACACCGTTCGTGTGCACGCACGCGTCATCGAAGGAAACCGTGAACGCGTCCAGGTGTTCGAGGGTGTTGTCATCGGTCGTAGCGGAGGCAGCGGCGCACGTGCGACGTTCACCGTTCGCAAGTTGAGTTTCGGCGTAGGCGTCGAGAGGATCTTCCCGTTGCACTCACCGATCATCCAGGACATCGAGGTCGTTCGACGCGGCGATGTTCGCCGGGCGAAGCTCTACTACCTGCGTGGCAGAGTGGGCAAGGCCACGAGGATCAAGGAGAAGCGCGACTGATCGGTTCGCCGAACCGATCACGTCGTTTCGGGAACCGACCTGTCTGTACAGGTCGGTTCTTCGTTTGGAGGGCCCATGCCACCGCCCGATGACCTGAGATCGCTCACGGAACGGTTCGACATCTTCGCTGCACTCGCTGAGCGCAACGGGGCGCCACCGTCCTGGCGCCGGACTGCGACGTTCGCGACGCTCGTGCGGTTCGTTCTCGAGCAGCAGGTTTCGCTTGCCTCAGCCGTTGCCACATACGCTCGCCTCGAGTCGCTGATCGGAGCTCTCTCGCCCGAGCCGTTCCTCGAACTCACCGACCAGGAGTTGCTCTCCGCCGGCTTCTCCCGTCAGAAAACGCGATACACCCGGGAGATAGCGGCGCGGATGCTCGATGGTTCTCTGGATCTCGACAGGGTGATCGCGACGGGTGAGGAAGGCAGGCGTGAGCTCTTGTCTGTCACAGGCATCGGACCATGGACGGTTGCCTGCTTCGAACTCTTCGTGGCAGGGCGTCCCGACGTGTGGCCGACGGGGGACCGTGCGTTGTACGTCTCGATGGCGAGAAGCCTCGCCCTCGACCGCGTCCCGGACAAGGCTGAGGGTGACCGGATCGCTCGACAGTGGTCGCCGTACCGATCGACTGCAGCCAAGATGCTGTGGCACGACTACCTCGGTGGTACGTCGTACACCGTCGACGCTCGCGCTGGGTTTATCGACAACAGCGGTATGGTTTCGTCGTGACTCACGAACAAGACACCGAGGATCTGGGCGGTCTCGGAGCTCCCAACATCGCTCCCCCCGACACCGACGGCAAGAAGCAGCTGCCGTTCTGGCTCGAACTCCCGATGCTCATCGGTATCGCCCTGATCGTCGCGGTGATCATCAAGACCTTTCTCTTCCAGGCCTTCTTCATCCCCTCCTCG